>JADJXA010000025.1:300000-387680 GCA_016716065.1 Candidatus Leptovillus gracilis
TCCGGCGGGGTTTCCAGAACATAGGCGTAAGTTTCGCGCGCCTCTTCCGGCCCGGCGTAAAGGTCTATGTTGACCAGAAGCCCGGCCGATGCCGCTTGCAGGCGAAAGCTGAGGCCGGCGGCGCTTTGCCACGCTGGCGCGGCGTCGAAGAAGTGGGCGCAGGTGGCCCAACTGTTGGCGGCCACGTCGAACTCAATCTGCATGACCTTGCCGCTGCCCGCCGGGTCGGCTGCCGGGGCGCAGGCGAAGCGGGTGAGAGTGGTTTCGTCCCAGAACGCTTCCCATCCCTGGTTTGTTTCAAAGTTATCCAGGAGTGTGGCGGGGAGAACGGCCGTTTCCACCACCTCCTCCTCTGTCACCGCCATCTCCGTTTCCGCTTCTACTTCTACGACCGGTTCCACCGTGGGCAGCGGTGATGCGGCCTCGCTTTGCCAACGATGGTAGAAGACGTTGAGCATGGGCACAAATTCGGCCGTCGCTTTGCGGCTGCCTTCCACCGAGGGATGATCATCGTCGGAGGGGTAATACAGCGTATCCTGGCTGCCCGCCGCATGTTCGATGGTCCCACTCACCACCTGATGATGCGCGTCAGGGTCGGTGAGGATGTTGTAGAAATCAAACACGGCTACGTTGTTGTACGGGTAGTCATTTTCGCGCAGCCAATCGTTGACCAGCCATTGGTTAAATGCTCGCGCATTTTCCGGAATGGATGGCGCCGACAGGGGCGGCGCGGTGATGACGACGAACAGCTTGTCCGGGCGCGTGGCGAAGTATTGCAAAATCTCGTTGTACACCCATTTGGCGTTGCCGACGGTGAAATCGTAGCCTGGCGTGGGCGCGTCATCGGGGCTGCCGTAGAGGTCGGAATTGGGGAAGCAAGATTTGAACAACACAATCTGGTTCTCGCCGCCAGGATCGGCAAAGGTGCGCGTGTAATTGGCGTGCTGCTCGCTTTCGCTCAACAGCGCCGCCATGTAACGCGGCGTCGCGGCGCTGCGAAACCATTCCGGCCAGTTGGGGATGTCGGTGCGGTCGCCGATGCTATCCGGCCCCCAGCCGTAGTTGGTGTCGCTGACGAAGTAGTTGTTTTGCGCCAGCGCCAGCCCCAGGTCGCCGTAGCCATCGGTGAGCCAGTTTTCGCCGGTGGAATGGTGGATGAAGACGAGTTTGACGGGTGATGCCGGCGGCGCGGGATTGTCGGCCAGAGGTTGTACGGCTTCCGTGATGAGCGCGCCTGTCTTATCTACTGTGCCGATGATTAGAAGCGCCACTACGGCTAATATCCCCAACAGAAGGTTGTTTCTCATAACTTCCTTGCCGGGTAGAGCGGGGAAGCCCACCCCACCGCTAAATGACCAGCCAAAAACCAGTTTGTCATGACCGCTTGAGTCGCCCAAATTGCGCAAAGTGAGCCAGGCCCTGACGTGTAAGATGCCAGCGTGAAACACACTGAGGGTAAGGTACACCAAGGGAAACGGCCGTGTCACGTGTCAAAAGTCACAACCGGCGGGGTTTCCATAGAGTAAGCCAACTATCCACAGGAGCGTTCCAGAAGAATATCCCCCCAGACCTCAGGAATAGCGGCCCCGTTTTGCGCCCCTGCTTCGGCCAAACTCCAATCCCTACTTATTGGACGCTTTTTGGACGCCCCATCCATACAATGCCGGAAAGAGCTATGGATGAAACGACGACTCTTTCCCAGTTTCTTTTTATCGTACGCATCTGGCTTGTCGAAGAAGGGCGCGACGGGGCCTGGCGTGGTTCGGTGGAGCAGGTTCCTGCGGGGCAAACGCTCTACTTCACCTCGCTGGGTGACCTGGATGACTTTATCGCCTGGCGTCTGTCGGCGGCAGCCATTACCCCAACAAAAGGAAGGCATTACCCATGAAAAAACGTTGGCTTGTTCTCTTTACTTTGGTTTTGCTGATTGCCGCGGCTTTTACCGTGCAGGCTCAGAGCGATGAGCAGCCAGCCGCCCTGGCGACGCCTCTAGGGCCGCAGTTCACCTATCAGGGGCAGCTCAAGGATGAAATGGACGCGCCCATCAACGACACCTGTGACCTGACGTTTGGCCTGTGGGATGCGGCCAGTGGTGGTGCGCAGGTTGGTTCGGACAGTGTGGTGAGCGGGGTGGCGGTGGCGGAGGGGTATTTTACGGCCGTTCTCAACACCACCGGTCAGTTTGGCAGCAGCGCCTTCAACGGCGAAGCCCGCTGGCTGGAAACGGCCGTGCGCTGCCCGACCGGCGGCGGCGAATACACCGCGCTTTCGCCCCGGCAGCCGTTGGACGCCGCGCCGCTTGCCAATTACGCGCTCCGTGCGCCCTGGAACGGGGTGGCCGGCATACCTACCGGCTTCGCCGACGGCGTGGACAACGATACCACCTACACCGCCGGGACCGGCTTAACCCTGACCGGCGCTCAGTTCAGCGCCGACCTGAGTCTGATACAGCAGCGCGTGGCCGGTGTTTGTGGCGCGGGCTTCGCCATTCGCCAGGTAAACGGGGATGGCAGCGTGACGTGTGAACCCGTCACCGGCGGCGGCGCGCATACCCATTGGGGCGAAAGCTGGAGTGGCAGCGGGACCGGCCTCACCCTTTCCGGCGGCAGCGTTGGCCTTTCGGGCAGCGGCAGCACGGCCGGGGTGTCGGGCACCACCAGCGTGTCCAATAGTGCGGGCGTGAGCGGCAGCAACAGCGCCACAAGCGGTACTGGCGCAGGCGTATCCGGTCAGTCGGCGGCGACAGATGGGCGAGGGGTAACGGGCAGCAATACGGCCGTTACCGGGCAGAACTACGGCGTCTACGGCACGGCCGCCTCTACATCCGGGCGCGGCGTCACCGGTCATGCTACGGCAACCACCGGCGGCGCTATTGGCGTCACGGGGCAATCTGATTCAACGTCTGGGCGCGGCGTTTACGGCTATGCCTCGGCCGCCAGCGGCACGACCTCTGGCGTCTATGGGCAGGTTGCTTCCACCGATGGCTGGGCGGGTTACTTCCATACCACCGTCGGCAATGGCCTCTACATCAATGCGCCGGCCGGTAAAGTTGGCCTTAACGTCGCGGGCGGCGGCTCGGCTCTGGTGAACGGCAACGCCATCTGGCACGCGGGCAACGACGGCGCGGCCTCCGGCCTGGACGCCGATACGCTGGATGGGCAGCACGCCAGCAGCTTCGCCGCCACAAGCCACAACCATTGGGGCGCAAATTGGAGTGGAACAGGAACTGGCATATCGCTTAGTGGCAGCGGAACCGGCATCTACGCCACCGTTTCTTCAGAGATGGGGGTTGGGTTTTATGGAGTTGCCAGCTCATCTACCGGCACTGGCATTGGCGTTCTGGGCCGGACAGCTTCGACGGGCGGCTATGGCGTGTGGGGAGATGCGAACGCTACCAGCGGCGAAGCCTATGGCGTTTATGGAACGACTGACTCACCGGATGGCGCCGGGCTATATGGCTCGAATAGCTCCCCATCTGGGAATGGGATTGGCGTGTATGGCATAACTGCATCGGCAAATGAAGGCGCTGGCGTTTATGGCGAAACGGGATCATCGATTGGTTATGGGGTTTATGGTCACAATACGGCCACGCAAGCACAAGCCTACGGCGTATATGGCCGATCCGAGTCGGTGTATGGGATTGGTGTACAGGGGAATGCTAACTACATAGGCGCAGAGGGTCTCGCCGCTCGGTTTGGCGTGATTGGGTACGGATACGCAGACAATGGGATTGGCGTGCGCGGATCCGGGGGTCAAATTGGCGTGGAGGGATACAGTTCTGATGGGATTGGCGTGGAGGGATACAGTAGTGATGGGGTTGCCCTGGCTGCTACTGGCACTGGCGTCATCAGCTCCACCGCTGACACGGCCATCTACCTCAGCCCCTTTACCGCCACGCGCCGCGACGCTTTCACCGATCTGACCTTCACCCCGCTGGATAACGGCGGCGTGCGCGTGAAAAAGGTGGGCGCAGCCACCGGGGAGCGGTTGGTGGTCTTGCCGATCTCTGCTGCCGGCATGGTCTTCGGAACACCCGTGTACGTCAAATCGCTGGAGATTTGCTACAAAACCAGCGCGGTCGCCGGTTACATCACCGGAACTGGTATGTACAAAGGGAATGGCGAAAGTTATGCCACCTATCTGAGCAACGGCACAGATTACAACAGCACCACCCGGACATGCTATACGATCAACGCGGCGACCCGCGCCGTGATTGATAATTCGAGCTACGTGCAGTTACACCTTTACTTCAACAACACCACCGAACCCGAAATTACCATTTTCACGGTCAAACTAACTTTGAGCGAGTTGCCCGAATAAGGGCAGGACTAACAGGCTGGTGAAATGCTCTGTTAACAAAAATATTCTCACCGAAAGGGGACAAGCATGAAGAAGCTCATTATTTTAGGAATGGAAGTTAAATAACTTACGCATTTAGATCGGACCAATCTCAGAAGATTGGTCCAATCTAAAGATACTGCTGGCGAATTCAAAACCGGTCAAAAAACAGGTGATGAAACAACCAGATTTTGATCGTTTTTAACCTTGAAACAACTCATGTTTCTGGTTTTTGGAGCGATAAGACAATTCGCCAGCAGTATCATCTAAATGCGTAAGTTATTCAATTCTCGTTCCTAAGGCACCAGGCGGCTTAAAGCGCCTGGCGTCACGGCCGTCTCTTAAGCTGTGTCTACGCCTGAACTGCCTGGAATCGTTCGGCAGGTGGCGATTGGCCTGCCTCTCCACAAGCTCTCCGGCCTGCTCTGCATTCCGGGAAGCTCGTCCGGTCTATGCGAAGAGATTTTCGCCAAGCCCCCATTACTGCTATTCGGCTACCGGGATTTGCCGCTTGACCAGCGTGTTAACATCACCAACGGCTAACGGCCGCCATTGACCTGCCGTCGCGGCTTTGCGCTTCCTCGGAATTGGGTGCGCCGTCGTCAGGATACGCGAAGGGCTGGAGCGCACCATCCGGTCGCCGGATGAAACTGGCGACACGCTCTTGAGATACAGCCGTCGCAGGTATCCGGCGCGCAGCGTGTGGCTGCGGCCACCTTACTGCCGCCGCGCCAGTGCCAACCTGGAGGCAAAACCGATGGAGTCAGGGAATTCGCGTCACCCCATCTGGCGGGGTGACGGGGATGAGGCGATTGTTGCCGTCCAGTTGAATATGCTCCTGCTGAAGCAAGATGTCTACCAGATAATCCACATCCTTACGGCGCTGGGAGGCGAAACGGCCGTATTCGGCAAAGCTGGTATCCTGCCAGGACCTGGCTCCGACCAACATCTTGGCCAGGCCGCTGCGGGTGAACTGGCCGGGATAGCGGCGGACGACATCCAGGATAGTCTGCTGCCAGGGCGAGAGTTGGTCTACGGGAAAATGGGGCATACAGGGCTTGTCTTACTTTTTATGAGGAATGCTGCCCAACCACGGGCTAAGGCGCTAAAAAGGGCAAAACGGCCGTTTACCGGGCCGCCCTGCCCCAGGACTTAAATCGTCTCCAACGTTACTGCGACCACTCTCCGCTTCTAAAAAGGCAAATCATCGCCAGTAGCGCCGGTGATACGCCGATACCACTCTGTCAGCCACCCCATGGCGCGCTCGAACTTGTTGGCCGGCAGCAACTTATAGCTGGTGATACCAAATTCGCGATACAGTTGGCCATAGATCGCCGGGTATTCATTCTTTTTCGTGCGTTTTTCGATCTCGAAAGCGATGGCTTTGACGGCCTGACTGATCTGCATCGCCTGATCCGGGGTGATATTGCGGCCGGGATCGCCCAGGGTGGATTCCAGTTCTTCAAGACGCTGCTCGTGAGCGGCAAGCTGTGTGGTATGCGTACTCAACTGCGCTTCCAGCACAAGCTGCTGCCGGGCCATTCGCATGATGGCTTCCGCAATCTTGTAGGCTTGGGCCGCCGGCGTGTCGCTGGCTAACAAATCATCAAAACTGGGATCGGCCGTTAACCGACCGGCGACAAAGGCTTCGGCCAGGACGTCGTAACATTCACGCTGATACCGGACAACACGCTCGCGCAGTTCCGGCTTCACTCGACTGGCGCTAATGCCAAATAGCCAACCGGGAATAAACTTCAGCGGCAGACAAAGCATCTCTCTGGCTTGCTGTGTAAGCGTAACACTTACAGAGGTCATTTCCTCCGACAGCACCGGGTCGCGGATAATGCGTTCACGCTGCCCGGCCAGCGCCACGCCCAGGTTATCACAGATAGGCCTGATCGGGACGTAAATGTCACCATCAACCAGGCGTACAGCCATGATAATATCCTCGTAAAACGCAACTTCTTTTTGCTCAACGGGAACAAGTGATTTTGATTCGCTCATAGGTTCACCCGCCTCGCGTATTGACCTGACTGCAATACGCTAATTTTTTATCTGTTTTTATTTACTGGCTGGTCCAGTGGCTTTTTTTCGCCTCGCCGCGCACGTCGACCACTTCAATTTCCGGCTTGACGCCGTTGTCAAGCGCCGCCAGACCATAATCGATGAGCCAACGAAACAACTCGGCCTGACTGACGCCCAACTCTTTGGCTTTGCGCCTGATGTACTGCAACTGCGCCGGCGGCACAAGGATTTGTTTGCGCATGTATTGCCCCGCCATTGTTTTGTCACCGGTGGCGACGGCAATGTCTCTGGCATTCACCGCCAAATCTTCAGTAAACGATTTACTGCGCGCGCGGGCCGATTGGGATTGCGCGGCTTTTGACGGGGAGACCGCCTGATCATCCAGGCTGTCAACCAGTTTGTCCGGATCGGTAAAGCTTTTCCTAGCCATGATACACTCTCTCCACCAGGTCCTGATAGGCTTCGGCCGGAGCCGACCCTGGCGCGTATTCAAACACAGTCAAGCCACCCACGGCCGGCCCTTCCTTGATGTAAACGCTTTCGGGAATAGGCGTCGCCACCCGGCTGTCGCCATACCGACTACGCAGCATCTCCAAAGTTTGTTCGGCTAAGACCTGACGCGGGCGCATCATTGTCGGGACGACGTAGGAAATTTTAACCTTCAAATCATGTTCCTTAATCATACGGACAATGTCATCGGTATGCTGCTGGGCGCCAATGGCGCTGAGGCGATCCACCTTTACCGGGACGACCACCTCATTGGCAAATTCGTAGACCGCCCTTTTTAATGCGTCCAGATTAGGCGGACAGTCCACGACGATGAACTCAAAATTGTGCGCGATCCGCCGCAGCCTATCGGACAATATTGTATCCAGTTGTCGCGCCGGCGCGAGCTTCTTTCGCCCTTGACTGAGCGTAGCCTGGTAAGAAGAGATGGAATCAATAGCGGCGATGTTGTCTACAGCAAAGTTCAGTTCGCGGGTCGCCGGGGATAAAAAAAGATTAGGCCGCGGCAAGTTGTCCGGCGAGCGATCCAGGCTCACCACAAATTCGCGTGCATGACAATTTTCATCATTGAAGAGATTGCTCAAACAGGCCCCTTCCGGGTTTTTTGCGGCATCAAAGATACGCTCGCGCACGCCGAAGAAATCGGCCTGATTCCCCTGACTGTCCAGATCCACTATCAATACCCTGCCGGCTTTTTCACCGTTGACCATCAACTTGCGCGACAAGCCATAAGCCAGATTCCCGGCCGTAGTCGTTTTGGCGACCCCGCCTTTGTTGTTGGCAACAGCTATAATCCGTGTCATGTTAAAGCTCCTTTGTGATAATTGAAGTCAATTGACTTCATGGTAACTTCATGATGAAGTCAATAGTAGTTCACATGACTTCAATTTGCAAGTGATTGACTAATTTGGTTTTGCGGCCGGAAAATTTTGGCGAACTTTTGCTTAGAACGGCTTGTAGCGCGCGATACGAAGAATCCAAAAAAAGATGACACCCCCTCGGACGCAGCACATTTCGGGAAAGATGGGAACAAAAGGAGCGGGGTGGGGGAACACAGATGGCCAATAATCGCCGCGGCAGGCCGCCACTTCGTCCGTCTGCCGTAGGACAAGAACGCGCTTGTTCGTCAACCCGAACGCTGCCCGGCATCAGGGGGGAGCAGCAGAAAGTTGGGAACAAAGTGAAACGGGACTTCGCATAGGACTGCTGTAGTTAAACACCAACTGCATCGAGGAAAATGGGGGCTGTGGTCAGAGACGGACAATGATCACCGGCAGGCTATCACCACCGGCATCGTCAACCAGTGGAACAATAGCCGACGCATGGTTACAATCAAGGGTAGGATGAACAACCTGACTCCCACCCTCCACGACAACGCCCTGGCCTGGGCCAAAGCCTATTATCAGACCGACAAGGTCGTCGTCGCCATTATCCAGGAAGAAGGCGACGAACCCGACCGCTACCTGGCCCTCATCGCCGCCGCCAATCAGACCGGCTGGCAAGCGGCCGAAGTGTGGCTGGAAGACGGGGCCGTGGTGACGATCAACGACCTGGGGGAGGGGATACCGCCTGATGGTGCGACCTGGCCCTGGTGAAGGGTGTGCTACAGGGTGGGGGAGAGGTAGCAAGTGATTCCTGGGCTACAGCCAGCGACTTGCCATCATCCAAATTCCACAAACAGCCTGTCCCGGTTGGACCCCTCTCACCACATTCCCCATCCCAGCCCTGAGCCTCACCTCTGCGGCTAGAAGCTGCCATACAGGGCGGGGAACATTTCTCTTTGGGGCCTCAGGCCCCTGTTTGCAGCCGCCACAAGCTGCCTTCCAGGTCGAATTCAAAGCTGACCACGGCAGCGCGGTCGCGCTTGCCACAATGGGCCGTGCGAAAGGCCCAATAGAGATTGGCAAAGGTGTGGATGGGCAGGTAGAGGTTTTTGCATGTTTTCATCAAACTGTAGGACGATTTGATGCCAAGTAAAAGTAGCTGCGCTATCCTTACCGCACTTATGCAAACGAGGTATACGGATAGCGCGGCTACAGAATTTGAAGTGCTGGGGGAGAACCCCCAAGCAATGCCCGGCATTGCCGACCCCACGCAGAAGAAGATCAGAAAAACCAGAAACCAGTAGAACAGAAATTCATTCTCCTGAGGACGACGCGCACCGGAACCCGAGGAAATCGAACTGGACCGGGGGAGTGCCGCCGTCCCGGTTCGAGGTGGTGAGGTAGTACCAATTGCCGGACCAACCGCCCCCGCGCGGTACCTTGAACGTACCCATTTGCGGCCCCAGCGGGTTGCTATAGGGTGAACTACTATAATAAGTGCGGCCATACCAGTCATTAACCCATTCCCAAACATTGCCGGCCATGTCCAGCGCCCCATACTGGCTGGCCCCGGCCGGGTAGCTGCCAACGGCGCTGGTATCGCCCACGCAGTCGCTGCCTGTGGGGTTGTTATAACTGTTAGCCAGGGTGCAGTTCGGGTCGCCATCCCCCCAGGGATAGGCGCGAATCGTCGTGCCTCGCGCCGCCTTCTCCCACTCCGCTTCGGTGGGCAGCCGTTTGCCCGCCCAGGCACAGTAAGCCTGCGCCTGGTACCAGTTCACCCGAATCACCGGGTAATCGGCATAGGTAGGGTTGTCGTAGTAAGAGGGGCGTGTGTAGGAGGAATTGTCAGCGGGCGGCATACACGCCCCGGCAGTCACGCATGGCGCGTATTCGGCGTTGGTCACCTCCGTCGTGTCTATGTAGTAGGCGTCCAGGTACACCGCGTGCAGCGGCAGTTCATGTGACGGGCAGTTGCTATACATCCCGTTGTGGTCGGGGTGGCAGCCCATCTGGAACTCCCCGGCCGGTACGTAGACCATCTCAGCAAGGAGCCGGATATTTATGATAACCGGCAGAAAGAGATCGTTATTTGTCGTCGGATCTCTTTGTGTGTCGCTGGTAGATGACCCTGGCACTGCTCCAGAGAGAGGCAGTATTGGCAAGAGAATAGAGGTGAGTGAAAACAGAGTGATAAACGAGTAAATGTGAGAAAAACGCTTCATGGCTATTCCTCCAGTTCTCGAAAGGGAGATGGCGGGTGGCAAAACGCGCCAATAAGACAACAGTATACCATGAAACGAACCGGTTTAAGCAGCTACTTTGTGAAGACAAGAACAAAGCGCAGGCGCTGTCAACGCACAGATATAAGGCGTTGGGGATGCTGCAGCAATCAGCGATCACCATGCACCAAGACACTCATCGCCTCATTTTGTCTGTCGTATTAACCCATTCCAACTCCACTTTTGCGCCAGCCTGACCTGTGGAATAGCCCAACGGCCGTATCCCCATCCACCAGCCATCTGCCCCTGGCCATCCTTCACCAATAGCAAAGCAATCCCTCTCCCCTTTAAACGGCGGTCAACCAGATCCCCTCTCGCGCCAGCCTCCTACACGTCCTGCCCCGGCAGCGGATACCAGACCCACCCGCCGCAGCAGCGACACCGCCCGCGCCAGTAGCGCATACCGCCTTCCTGCCGCAGCGCCCGCGCCACGGCCGTTCCCCCGGCATAATACCGACGTGGCGGCTTGCCCTCCGAACGGCCGTTCCCCGCATCCCCTTGTCGTCGCAGGTCTACCGCCCGGCGGCCTTGCCGCCCGTATTGTCGTCTATTGGGTCGCCGGCCCATCCGCCGGTGGGGGCCGACGTAGCTGTTGGGCAGCTGCCGCGCCTGGTAACGCGCTCCCGGACGGCCGTGCCGCCCGGCCACGTCGTGGAAGGCAAAAGCGCCACGCCCATACTGCCAGGCCATCTCCTCCTCGCCCGCGTCGGTGAGCGGCGCGCCGAGGGCGAAGTTGGCCTGGCTGCGCACCCCGGCCTGCGCCTCGTAACGCTGCTGCGTCCGCCGGCTCACCCCGCTGAGTTCGACCAGCGCCGCCCGGCTAATGGGCGGACCAGGAGGTCTGCCAGGTGGGCTGGAAAACGCACCAGTCGCGCCGGACGCTCGCGGGCCATGTCCCGACAGAACATCGGTGTCACCACCCGTTCGCGCCGAGTGGAAGCTGGCGTAGAAGTGGGCCTTGACCACGCTCAGGCTGGCCAGCAGGTCGGCCAGCGGCAGGGCCACCCGCCGCTCGCCCAACTGTTCCACGCCCAGCGCCGCCGCCACCCGCTCCGGCCGGTAGAGCCAGATACGGCCGTCTTCCCCCGTCACCCACTGCCAGAACAGCCCATCCCCCCGCGCCAGCAGCAGCCGCAAGTAGCGCTCGTGGTAGAGGCAGAGTGGGGAAGCGGGGTCGGTCAGGTGGGCGACGGCCGTTTGTTTGTTTATCCACCCCCGTCCGGCCGCGTCCAGATGGCGCAGCAGCAGCCACAACCGCCCCTCGGCCGCCCGCTCTTCCCGCAAGAACGCCAGGACCAGAGCGGGAAGAAGAATGATTGCGGATTGCGGATTTCGGATTTCGGATTGGGGAGTGTCGAGTGCGGTGGGAGGATTGGGGAATGTGGCGTGGGGGTCTCTGCCTGCGGGCATAGCTCCGGCCGCCACCGCCTCTCCCTCGTTGACAATTGGCAGTTGGCTATCGGCAATTGACCATTGCCGCAGGTGCGCGGTAACGGCCGTGCTTTCCCAGCCCAGATGTGGCGGTAGGTTTTCGACAATAGCCGGCAAGGCGCTCTCTGGCGCAAAATCGGCCGTTGGCGACTGCGGGTCGGCAAAGCCGGTGCGTGACTCACCCGTCAGCCGCACGGCCGTTGCCGGCAATTCTGGATGCCTTTCCACCGCCGTCGCGTTCGCCTCCCCGACGCGCCCCAGTATCCGGCGCAGCGCCAGCAGACGTTTGTTGGCCGCCATCAGGTCGGGAGAAGGGGAGGGGGAGACGTTTCGCATAGGACTACAGAGCGAAAGGCCGAAAGTCAGGTGTGGCTGACGGCTGACGGCCACACAAAGCCGCCGCTCTCACCGCCACCGCTCCCTGTCGCCGGGAGGAAACAGCAGCCAGGCTAGTAAGGCAAACAGGAGAACCGCGCCCCAGGTGTTGACAAAAAAGCCAGCCACAATCTCGGCCACTTGGTCGCTGGGCGTCGGTTCAGTGTCCGACGGCACGGCCGTTGGGGGAGCTGGTTCCGCCTGCTCAATGGACACGGCCGCGTCGCCGTGTTCGCTGGCGGCGATGTAAACGTCGCCGCAGCCGGCGAGCGCCACAAGCAGGACCAACGTTAAGAGAAGTCGAATCATGGTGTACCTCCAGGAACAGCGAAGCTGGTTTAACAAATGGGCGGGACTCATCGGGTATCCTCCCAAAAGTGATTTACGACTACGACAACAAAAGAAAAAAGGCCGGTTTACGACAGGTTGTCGTAAGTTGTCGTAACTGTCGTAAATTACGACCAGAGGTCGTAAGTGGTAAATTCACGACAAACCACGACAGTTAGGACAGAGTTACGACAACTACGACAGAGTTACGACAACTTACGACAGGGGCAAAAACGGCGGTTTGACAGACTTCCAGACGGCCGTTTCCCCTCGTTATCAGCAACGAACCGTACCAGTTAGCCGCCGTCCTAACGGCCGTGCGGCAGGTGGGGGACGGTATTGGCTGGACAGCGCCGGACGCGCAGAACGGGCGAAGGTGGACGTGGTTTAGCGAATAGTTGAGATTCATCGGATGTCCGCCCAAAAGACGATCTACGACTACGACAACACAAGAAAAAGGCCGATTTACGACAGGTTGTCGTAACTGTCGTAAGTTGTCGTAAATTACGACCAGGAGTCGTAGGGGGTAAATCACGACAATTACGACAACTACGACAACTACGACAGAGTTACGACAACTTACGACAGGGGCAAAACGGCCGTCTGGAAGCTGGTCACACGGCCGTTTCCCCTACCTGAGAAACGGCCGTCTCTGCTATTGATTGGTAAAGAACTGCACCGGTCGACGCTGGCGTACACGGCCGTTTGCGCTGCTGGTCAAACGGGCGTTTCCCCTGCCTGAGACACGGCCGTCTCTGCTATTGATTGCTAAAGAACTGCGCCGATTGGCGCTGACGCACACGGCCGTTTGCGCTGTTGGTCAAACGGCCGTTTCCCCTACCTGAGAAACGGCCGTCTCCCCGTCTCCTTGTCTCCTTGTCTCCCCGTCTCCCCATCTCCCCCTCACTCCAACACCTCCCGCACAAACCACCCCGCCGCCTCATCCCCCTGTTCCGCCAGCCAGCGGATGGCCGCCTCCGCGTCGCGGATAGAACGGCCCGGCGGGTTCACCCGGTCGCCCAGTTCCCCTTTGGCCTCGCTCAGGGCGCGGCCGGCGGCGGTGACGTTGCGGAACTGGGGGATTTGCCCTTGGAGAAGGCGGGCGTCCTGCTCGATGCGCAGCAGCCCATCGGTGAGTGACGGGTCAGCGTGGGCGGCGGGCAGCAGGTCGGCGATTTCCCACTGGCCCTCGATGACGGCCGGCGGCTGGAGCAGCGGCGGCAGAGTGGACTGCCGCACCTGCGGCGCGCGGGTCTGGACAAACTGCCGGATGTCGGCCGAGGAGGGGAAGAAGCTGACGCAGCGGTGGATTTCGCCGCCGAGATTGGCGAGGTACTGGCCGGTCGGCAAGCCCACGCTGCCCTGCGGGTAGCCGTCGCGGCTGCTGACGCCCAGGAACTTGCGGCTGCCGTCGGCGATGCGCATCCGAAAGGCGATAGCCAGACATTGGCGGCGCAGGGCCATGCCGTAGTCGCCGAGCAGCGCTCCGGTCGGGTCGGTGAGGGAGAGGAGCAGGTGGATGCCGTGTTTGCGGTTCTTGGAGGCAATCCGGTTGGCGGCGTACCAGAGGCGGTAGACGCGGTGGTCTATCTCCTCGATGGCCGTGCGTTTCTCGGCTTGCGAAGCGTACTGCCGCGAGGCGCGGATGGCCTGCTTCACCTCGTCGGCGGCCAGGATAACGGCCAGGAACTCGTCTACGGCGATGAGCAGTTCACCGCTCTCGCCGGCTTCCGCTGGCAGGTCGCGCCAGGTGTTGGCGTTCCAGGCGGCCAGGACGTGGTCGCGGCGGAGGGATTCGCGCACCGTCGCATCGAGGAAGTCGGCCAGCGGGGCGATGAGGTCACGCTCCTCCGCCGGGGGGAAGAAGGTGATGTTGGGGATGGCGACCAGGTCGGCGAAGTCGCTGCCCGCGCCGTTGACGACGATGACGTTGGCCCCGGCCGCCCACAGGCCGAGCATGGTGGGCATCAGGCCGCTGCGCGTCTTGCCGCTGCCACTGGTCCCAGCGACCAGGATGTGGGGTTCCTGGTTGCGGTCAATGAGCAAGGGGCGGCGCGGGCCGCTGATGATGGCCCCCAGGGGCAGCTGGCTGACATGCTGCCAGCGGATGAAGGTGTCCCAGCGGGCGGACGATACGTCGGTGAAGTGGCCGTCGGCGATGTCGTTGTCGGCAGCGTTGGGCACGGCCGTCTGGTCGAGGATGGTGGCGCGGGCGGGCAGAAGCTGCCAGCCGTTGGGGCCTTTGAGCATCGGCAGTTGGTTGGGCGTGACGGCCATCTGGTAGAGCGGCGGCCGGCGGGCGTCCATGAAGCGGGTGAAGAGCAGGCTGCCCGCCCCTGCCAACAGCAGCAGGGTGATTGCGCCGAGCAGGTAGGGCAGGGCATTGTTCCAGAAGCGGCGCATGTCGTTTTCCAGTTGCAGCCGTTCTAGTTCGCGGGCTTGCGCGGTGGCGCGGGCGGCCGCTTCCTGGGCGACCAGCGCCGCGTTGTGCTGCACGTCGAGCGATTCGCGGTAAAGGGCAATGGCCGTGGCCGTGCCGCTGACCTGGTTGGCAACGGCCGTGGCCGTGGCCATGCCGGCCAGTTCCAGGTCGCGCTGGCGCACGTCCTGGGCGTCACGGGTGACGAGCATCGCCCCCATCGTGGCGTTGGCGATTTCTTGCGCCTGGGTGGTGGCCGCCTGCGCCTGCCGCGTGCCCGACAGGCTGGCATCAAACGCCTGGACGGTGGCGGCCTGCAAGGTGGCCGCCGAGTCACTGACCATGCGCGCGCCTGCCGTGCCGTAGGCGGCGGGGTTGGCGACGCTGCCGGTGGGCGGTGGCGTGGCGCAGGCGGTGAAGAAGATGAGGCACGCAGAGAAGCAGAGGAGCAGAGGAACGGAGGCGCGGAAGAGAAATCCTCGGCTTCTCCGTTCCTCCGCTTCTCGGTGTTGATTCCGGGTTGTTACCATTCGGTGTCCTCGGGGGATGATGGGGGTTGGTTGGGTGGTGGCAGCTGCGGCGGGCCGTAGCCGTAGCCGGGTGGCAGGATGATGGGATTGTTCGGTGGATGGTTAGCGGGGTGGGGGGCGCGACGGCCGTTTCCACCCCCGCGCCGTTTGACCTGCCGGAGCAGGCTGTTGGCCTGTTTGAGGAAGGGCGTCCCGACCACCATGCCGAAAAGCAGGACGATGACAATGAGAAAGAGGATGAAGGGCCAGACGGGGCGCGACGGCCGTTCTAGCTCGCGCAGTTGTTGCAGTTCGTCGAGGGTGTCGGTGTGGCGCAGTTCGCCGATGAGGGCGGGCGCTTGTTCGACAACGGCTGGCCCGGTTTCGCGTACGGCCGTGGACAGGGCCAGGAAGGCCAGGGCGCAGGCCAGAAGGGCGACGGCGAGGAGGAGGGAAAGGAGTTTGTTCATGATAAGGTAAGTGGGTGTGGGGGTGAACGATTATTCGTGTAGTACGGCTGAATGAGACTGGCTACCTGTCACCTGGACGGGCAGAACGTAGCCACCAGAGCGCCTTCTTTCTTCACTCCGCACTCCGCACTCCACACTCCGTACTCAAATGGTTGGTCGTTGGTAATGGCGGTGGGGGCGGTGGTAAGCGCCGGCGGGCATAACGGTCGTTGCCAGACCATAGCTGACCAGCTTGAGCAGCACCCAGGCGACGTAGACTTCATCCACGCCAACGCCGCCTTCGGGGTGGTCGAGCTGGTATTCAGCGTAGGCTTCGAGGATTTCGGCCAGGGAGAGGGGCGTCTCCGGGCACAGGACGGCGGCGATGTCTGCGCCGTGTTCCCGCCAGAAGGTGAAGGCTTCGGGGGCGAGGGGGCGGAAAGCGCCGTCGTTGTGGGTTGTGCGTAAGAATTTCATGGGTCTTACCTCCGATTTGGTTTGCTGATTGACAGAAACCGGATACCCGGTGGTGAAGCCGGGCATCCGTGAACCGAATAGCCCCACTAACAGAAACGGCCGTTTCCCAACCCATGAAGGTGGAAAACGGCCGTTTGAATTGTGAATTGTGAATTGGCAATTGTGAATTGTGAAGTGGGGGGAACCCGTTCACAATTCAGACTTCACCATTCACCATTCACAACTAAAAAAGCCGCTCCTGTTAAGGAACGGCTTCGCGCTGTCAGTGGCAATACCCAGACAATTCCGAAATCCGCAATCGGAAATCCGAAATCGTTTGTGGTATTATCAACGCCAGCCCTCGGCCTGTTGTCGCAGGACTTGGGTTAGACGGCGGCGCGGTACTCGTAATACTGCGCCGTCGTTGCGTTTTAGACTATTTGGTTAGTCAAATTATATTCCTAATTAGGCACATATGTCAATCACTCGTGATTTCCTATATCGGCACGGTATGCGCCTTTTTGCTCGCGTGTACGAATGTATTCCTCAACATCAGCGGGAGTTGTAACCCAACTACGCCCAATACGAATAGCCCGCAGCCGCCCTTTTTTAGCCAACGCACTGAAATAGCGCCGACTAAATCCATACAAGTCAGCTGCTTCAGTCATAGAAATCTGGCGAGTTTTGTCGTCGGTGTCGTTCACGATTCACAATGTGCTTTATACAATCAACGGCTGATGGCGGCTTCCAACGCGAGCCTCCTTCATGGAAAGGGCTAATTGGCGGTGGCGCTGAATAGTGGCGTCAATCGCCGCTTTGTGGTCGTAGTAATAAGCCAGCGCTGCATATACCTGTGATAATGACAATTCTAAATCAGCCGCTATCTCTTCTGGCTCTTGCCCGCCTACTACCTTGGCCGTGGCAATTGTGGCAATCTCGATGGTTGTGCCGGCGACACAAGGACGACCGTTGCGCACGCGCGGATTTGTGCTAATCAGATTAATACTTTGCACCGTTTCCATAAGGGATACCCTCCTTGCCTTTGGCAAGGTTTCGCGTCTCTTACCAATTTACTCTCCATTATAATGGAAAAGGGTGGGGGAGGGGAAACGGCCGTTTACCCCATATCTCGACCGCTCTGGTAGGGAAATCAGACCAGTTTTATCGTCGGTGTTCATCAAATTCGCTATCGAGTGCGGTGAAAGCTGTTAGTTCCAGGTCGGATTCGTAATCGCTCAACAAGGCCCGGGCAGCGGCGTCCAGATGGTGGGTTTGTTGTGTTTCGACGGACGCCAGCTTCGCCTCCAAAAACTCCACAAAGTTCAGCACTTCCTGTTTTTGGGAATAGGGTAGTCGGCGTAATCTGGTCAAAACGGCCGTTTCTATCATCATTTCCATCGTTCTTGCCCCACTTGTAGAACCATCTACGCTTCAATCTTGCTCCATTATAATGGAAAAGGGCAGTGGAGGGGAAACGGCCGTTTCTCTGCCTTCCCGTTTATTATCTGGTACGGCCGTTCACCTTATGTTATCCTTACGCTACCGGTAACAAACCAGTCTAGAACCATCATGGAGAGGCCACATGGCACAATCTGGCAACAACAGCAATGGCTTCGAGCAAACCCTTTGGGCAACCGCTGACAAGCTGCGCGGCCACCTCGACGCCGCCGAGTACAAGCACGTTGTCCTCGGTCTGATTTTCCTCAAATACATCTCCGACGCCTTCCACGTCCTTTATGATGATCTGGCCGCCCGCGCTGAAACCGACTACACCGATCCCGAATACCGCGATGAATACACCGCCGAAAATGTCTTTTGGGTTCCGCAAGAGGCACGCTGGCCCGCGTTGCAAGCGCAGGCCAAAAGCCCAGAGATTGGGCTGCGCATTGATGAGGCGATGGCGGCCATCGAGCGGGAAAACCCGCGCCTGAAAGGGACGCTGCCCCAGGATTACGCCCGCCCGGAATTGGATAAACGCCGCCTGGGTGAACTGATTGACCTGATCAGCACCATCGCCATGCGCTCCGGCGATGTGTTGGGGCAGGTGTATGAGTATTTCCTCGGCCAGTTTGCCAGCGCCGAGGGTAAGAAGGGGGGCGAGTTCTATACCCCGGCCTCCATCGTCAAGCTGTTGGTGGCGATGCTGGAACCGTATCGGGGGCGCGTCTATGACCCTTGTTGCGGGTCTGGCGGCATGTTTGTGCAGTCGAAGCGATTTGTCGCGGCGCATGGTGGGCGCGTGGGCGACATTTCCGTTTACGGGCAGGAGTCGAACCCTACCACCTGGAAGCTCTGCCGCATGAATCTGGCGATTCACCATATTGACAGCAATCTCGGCCCCCATCACGCCGACACCTTTCACCATGATCTGCACCCCGACCTGAAAGCGGATTTCATCCTCGCCAATCCTCCTTTCAACATCAGCGATTGGGGCGGCAACTTGCTGGCGGAGGATAAGCGCTGGCAGTATGGCGCGCCGCCGACGGGCAATGCCAACTATGCCTGGTTGCAGCATATGATTCACCATCTCGCGCCGAACGGCCGTGCCGGAATCGTCCTGGCGAATGGCTCTATGTCTTCGCAGCAGAGCGGGGAGGGGGAGATTCGGCGTAAGCTGGCGCAGGCGGATTTGGTGGAGTGCATGGTGGCGCTGCCACCGCAGTTGTTCTACAACACGCAAATTCCCGCCTGCCTCTGGTTTTTGGCGCGGCGCAAAGCAGCCGGGCGGCAGGGGCAAACGCTGTTCATTGATGCGCGGGAGTTGGGGCAGATGGTAGATCGCACCCGCCGCGAACTGAGCGACGACGACATTGACCGCATTGCCGCCACTTTCCACGCCTGGCGCAACAACGAAGATGGTTATGAGGATGAACCCGGCTTTTGCAAAAGCGCGATGCTGGCGGAGATTGCCGCCCATGACTTTGTGCTGACACCCGGCCGTTACGTGGGCGCGGCTGATGTGGCGGATGATGGGGAGCCGTTCGAGGAGAAGGTAGAGCGGTTAAGTTTGCTCTTGAAAAAACAGTTCAGCGAATCTTATCGATTGCAAGAAACGATTTTAGAATCTTTAAACGAGTTGTTATGAATCCGGAAAGCCCTGTTGAGTGGATTTACCGTCCTTTAAGAGAATGCGGTCAGTGGCTCTCAGGCGGTACTCCAAGCAAGTCCAATGAAAACTATTGGGGCGGCGAAATTCCATGGATAAGTGCGAAAAGTATGCATGACTTTTTTGTTCATGACTCCAAAGAGCATGTTACTGAGGAAGGGAGTAAAAATGGGACACGACTAGTGCCGAGAGACACCATACTTTTTGTGGTTCGTGGGATGAGCCTCGCACAAGAATTCCGAATTGGTATTACACAAAGGCCAGTTACATTTAACCAAGATTTGAAGGCGATCATTCCGACAAAAGATATTCTCCCGATGTTTCTTGCTTACGTCCTAAAAAGTAACATCCCTAAAGTAATGGCGTTAGTCGATGAAGCAAGTCATGGAACGAGACGGCTAACTACTGATGCTATATCTCAATTATATGTCCCTATACCTTCCCTATCTGAACAAGAACGTATTATCAGTACAATTCGCGTCTTCGATGACAAAATAGAACTAAACCGGCAAATGAACGCCACGCTGGAAGAGATGGCCCGCGCCCTGTTCAAGTCCTGGTTTGTGGACTTCGACCCGGTGCGCCGCAACCAGGCCGGGCAGCCCAGCCAGCCCTATGACCATTTGTTTCCGGGGAGATTGGTGGTGGGGGAAAACGGCCGTGAGCTGCCAGAAGGCTGGCAAATTAAACCACTTGACGAAATAGCCAGCTATCAAAACGGCCTTGCCTTGCAAAAGTATCCACCAGAAGGGGAGGAATACCTGCCAGTTATTAAAATTCGGGAATTGCGTCAGGGATTTGTAGACGACAATAGCAACCAAGCCTCACCCCATATTACAGAATCGTGTGTTTTGTACGATGGGGATGTTGTTTTTTCCTGGTCAGGCAGTTTATTGGTTGATTTATGGTGCGGCGGCAAAGGCGCACTGAATCAGCATCTTTTCAAAGTTACATCAGAGCATTATCCCAAGTGGTTTTATTATTACTGGACAGAACACCACCTGGATGAATTTCAGCGAATTGCAGCCGGTAAAGCAACAACAATGGGGCATATTCAAAGGAAACACCTGTCATCAGCAGAAACGGCCGTGCCGCCCACTGATTTACTACTTGACACCATGACCCAGATAATGGAACCGATCGTTGAGCAAATGATTACAAACCGCATTGAATCCCGCACCCTCGCCGACCTGCGCGACACCCTTCTCCCCCGCCTCATGTCCGGCCAACTCCGCGTTCCTGTCCATAATATTTCAAGTGGATAAGATTCTCTAATCCTTCAACTATGATTAAAAACATGCGACGGCAAAAAAGAGCCTTATTAAAAGAATTAATGGCAGACAAATTCAATGAAGAAGAATTGAAAAGTCTGGTCTTTGACCTTGACATTAAGTGGGGAGAGCTATCGGGCGATACACTTTCGAATAAGGCTGAATCCCTGATAGCCTATGTTGAAAATCGCAGCCGTTTGCAAGAACTCATTGCTGAACTTAAAAAACGTCGCCCCAACATAGCTTGGCCCTCCGTTGAAGAAAAGAAGCTACCATTTGATAAAGAGCTTATCGGACAATACCCCCTCCCGATAATTGGTGTGTTGATCCTGTTGTTGACTAGTTTGGTAATTCTATCGCTGCCGACTCCTAGAAATGCCCTCATCGCTATTATTGCACCATCTCCAACGCCTACAATCACTTCCACGCCATCCGTTACCCCTGCACTAACGCCTAGCGCCACAGCAACACCTACGTTAACTCCAACGCGCGCTGTTACCGTTTATCTGGTCAACACAGATAGTGGCCCGACACTATCTTTAGAACCATTTGGGATTGGTCTATTCGAACTCATCTATGATGAAACGTACGAAATGGGCGTCCCCGTCCAGGTGCAGCTAAACATCAGACCTGAAGGGATAGAAGTCAATGCATCACAAGTATTTGTGTCCTTAAACATTGAAACAGATCTGGAGACTGGTAGTCAAAAACTGGTCAAGGAAGAACTGGAATCAACCCCGTCCCCTGATTTAATCGATGAAGTTCCACTGTACCCTGTCATGCTCGCTGATTTAAGCAGCCTGTCTGATGTCTCAATTACGCCCTCTGAACCCGAACAAAAAATAATTTTAGCCGGTCAAATTACCACATGGCGCTGGCAAGTTAAACCACTTGTGGAACATATTCATATGCTGGAGTTAACCATTTCCATCCCTGTAAACTTATCTGAAAATGATGACACAGAAGCTATCATCTATCCGCTCAAAAATATTACTTTCCCAATAGTTCCCGCGCCAATGGTAACCCCATCAGAGGCGGCAGAAGGAGACTCGAGTTATACATTTTTGGTTTTGGTTTTAAGTACTCTTTTTTTCCTGGTTGGTTTACTAGTTATGGTAATTAGGAAGCAGCAATTAGAAAAAAGGGGAATCATGCCACCTCCACGTGATTAATCTATAGCCGAACTCGCTACTCTGGAATGGCTACAAACCATTGGCTACTCCACTATCTTTGGTCCAGACATCGCCCCAGCAAACCTGCCGGCAACGCCATCATAGATGGTTGCTTTTCGAGCCTGCAAACCTTTACAATGAAACCGTATGAGAATCTATCTGGGCACCTGTAGCATACAACGCCCTCTGGACAGCAAAAACCGGGTGCGCATGACAAATCTGCGCGTGAAAGTCGTTTCACCCGTTACCCTGATTGAGGAATTAGAAGCATGATTTTAGACACCAAACCCCTGACCCAAATTACGCAAGAAGCCGTGCAAATTCTCTATCGAGAACTGGGCGTGGTCAACTCTGTGCGTTTTCTCAACCAGTTCACCACCGGTTATGGCGACTATACGGCCGAACGCGACCAGCTATTCGCCCACCTAACCCTGGATGACATCTTAACCCAAATCAAAGCCGAACGCACCGCCGCCGAGGATGACCAATCTTAACGAAGCCACTGCCGAACTTGCCGCCCTGGAATGGTTAGCCGAAATCGGCTACGCCACAGTCTTCGGCCCAAACATCGCCCCCGGCGAACCCGCCGCCGAGCGCAGCAGCTATCAGCAAGTCATTCTGCGCGCACGACTTCGCGCCGCCCTGGCCCGCATCAACCCCCATATTCCCACCACCGCCCTGGACGACGCCATCCGCCAGGTAGAACGCAGCGACAACCCCCACCTCGTCAGCAGCAACCACGCCTGCCACCGCCTGCTCATCGAAGGCGTAGACGTAAGTTATTCCCACAACGGCAAAATCAAATACGACAAAGTCTGGCTGCTGGACTATGACAACGCGGCGAATAATGAGTGGACGGCCGTTAACCAGTTCACCGTCCACGACGTCAACCCCATCAGCCACGCCAAAACCAACCGCCGCCCCGACATCGTCCTCTTCATCAACGGCCTGCCCCTGGCTATCATCGAGCTAAAAAACCCCACCGACGAAGAGGCCACGCTGGAAAAAGCGTTCAACCAACTGCAAACCTACAAAGCCGACATTCCCAGTCTGCTGCGTTTTAACGAAGGGCTGGTCATCAGCGATGGCACCTATGCCCGCCTGGGCACGCTCACCGCGGGCTGGGAATGGTTCAAACAGTGGCGCACCATTGACGGCGATACCCTGGCCCTGGCGACGCAGCCAGAACTGGAAGTGCTGCTCAAAGGAGCGTTTGCCCCCCACCGCTTCCTCGACCGGCTGCGCTACTTCACCGTCTTTGAGGTGGATGGGCCGCATATTGCCAAGAAAACGGCCGCTTACCACCAATATCACGCCGTCAACAAAGCCATCACCCAAAGCGTCCGCGCCGCCGCGCAAGATGGCGACCAGAAAGTGGGCATCGTCTGGCACACCCAGGGCAGCGGCAAAAGCCTGACTATGCTCTTCTACGCCGGCAAAGTCATCCAGCAGGCCGCCCTCGCCAATCCCACCCTCGTCGTCCTCACCGACCGCAACGACCTGGATGACCAGCTATTCGGCACCTTCGCCAGCGGTCAGGAACTGCTGCGGCAGACGCCCATCCAGGCCGATAGCCGCGAGCATCTACAAGAACTGCTGCAAGTCTCCTCCGGCGGCGTTATCTTCACCACCATTCAGAAATTCCGCCCCGAAGGGCGCAACAACGCTTATCCCCAGCTTTCCTTCCGGCGCAACATCATCTTCATCGCCGATGAAGCCCACCGCAGCCAGTACGGCTTCGAGGCGCGGCTGGTAAAGGCCAGAGAGCAGGCCGCCGCTTACCTGGCCTACGGCTTCGCCAAATACGTGCGCGATGCTCTGCCCCACGCCTCCTTCATCGGCTTCACCGGTACGCCCATCGAATCCGACGACATCAGCACGCCGCAGGTTTTCGGCGATTACATAGACGTGTACGACATCCAACGCGCCGTCGCCGACAAGGCCACTGTGCCCATCTACTACGAAGCGCGGCTGGCAAAACTGCGGCTGCGCGAAGAAGTGCGTCCCATCCTCGACCCCGAATTCGAGGAAATCACCGAGGGTGAGGAAGAAGAAGCCCGCGAAAAGCTGAAAAGCAAATGGTCGGCGCTGGAAGCGATGGTGGGCACGGAAGAACGGCTAACGCAGGTAGCAGCCGACATCGTGGCCCATTTTGCTCAGCGCCAGGCAGCCATGCTTAACGTCGGCATCAGCGGCGGCAAAGGCATGATCGTCGGCATGAGCCGTCGCATCTGCGTAGACCTGTACAATCACATTATCCAACTGCGCCCCGACTGGCACAACGACCATGACGACGCGGGCGTGGTGAAGGTGGTGATGACCGGTTCGGCCAGCGACCCAGCCGGCTACCAGCCCCACATCCGCAACAAACCACGCCGCAAGGCGTTGGCCGAGCGCTTCAAGGACCCGGCCGACCCCCTGAAGCTGGTCATCGTGCGCGACATGTGGCTGACAGGCTTCGACGCGCCGCCGCTGCACACCATGTACCTGGACAAGCCGATGCGCGGCCATGGGCTGATGCAGGCCATCGCCCGCGTCAACCGCGTCTACAAGGAGAAGCCGGGTGGCCTCATCGTAGACTACCTGGGTATTGCCACCGACCTGAAAGAGGCGATGGCGAGTTACACCCTGCGCGAAGAAGCGCCGGTTTATGAATTGGGGGAAGACGGCCGTCCTGCCTCACCCATCGAGCAGGCCGCGGCCTTCATGGAAAGCCAGGTAGAGGTGGTGCGCCAGTTCTTCCACCGGTTTGACACGTCGCCATTCTTTCACGGCTTACCCGCCCAGCGACTCGCCATCATTCCCCTGGCGATGGAGCATGTGTTGGGGCAGGAGGAGGGCAAGAAGCGGTTTATGACGGCCGTGACCCGCCTCTCCAGCGCCTTTGCTCTGGCGATGCCCCATGACAAAGCGGTTGCCATCCGCGACGAAGTGGCCTTTTACCAGGCGGTGCGCGCCGGCTTTGCCAAGCTCTCCCCGTCGGGGAGTAAATCGCAATTTGAAATAGACGCCGCCATTCAGCAGTTGGTCTCCCAGGCGGTGGCCGCGCCGCAGGTGATCAACATCTTCGACGCCGCTGGGCTGAAAACGCCGGACATCTCCATCCTCTCCGGCCAATTCCTGGCCGAAATACAGCAGATGCCGCACAAAAACCTGGCCCTGGAGATGCTGCGCAAGCTGCTCAACGACGAAATCCGGGCGCGCATGGGCAAGAACGTGGTGCAGGCCCGCTCCTTTGAGGCGCTGCTGACGGACACGCTGCGCCGTTACCAAAACCGCGCCATTGATACGGCCGAAGTCATCACGGAACTAATCGCCATCGCCCAGGAAATGCAGGCGGCCCAACAACGCGGTGAGAAGCTGGGCCTGAGCGAGGAGGAACTGGCCTTCTACGACGCCCTGGCCGACAATGCCAGCGCCGTGGCAGTGATGGGTAATGAGCAGTTGGCCTTCATCGCTCACGAGTTGATTAAGATGCTGCGCCAGACGGTGACGGTGGACTGGACGGTGAAGCAGAGCGCCCGCGCCAAAATCCGGGTGATGGTGAAGCGCATTTTGAAGAAGTATGGCTATCCGCCAGACATGCAGGAAAAGGCGACGGACACGGTACTGGAACAGGCTGAACGAATTGCGGCGGATTGGACGGCCGTGTGAACTTAACGAAAAGCGACCTGGCGCGGGAATTGGCGTTGAAGCGCCAACGACACGGGCGGCCGGCGGCGTTGGAGGAGAGGGTGGTGGGGAACGGCCGAATTTACACAACTAACCTTTATCTACAAAGCGATCACTAGAAACATATTCATGAAAACCATCACTCTGTACCAAATAGTCTCCGAGATTAACTTGCGAGCAAAGTCTCACCCAATAGGAACGCTTCAAGAGATTCGCAAAGAGTTGAAGCAGCTAAAACGGTTGCCAACCTTTAACATATTCACTCCTTCAACTACGCACGAAAGTTGGGCATTTCATCACGGGGGACGGAAGGAATTACAATTCAATGTGGGTATTGAAACGATAGATACTGTTCCCTATCTCAGATATGGTGTTGCCTTCTCTTTTGAAACCAGCCAGACACTACCCGATATCAGCCTTCTTCTGCCGAAGGTCAGGTTATTCAACGAATTTATCCTACAGAATCCAGAACAATATGCCGACATGCGTATGTGGCACTATTACAGTTATCAAAGCGATGACTACATGCCTTCTCCAATCCCGCATGAAAACATCACCGAAGGAATGTTTTATTTTCTCGGCAAACGTCAACCCTGCGAGCAGATAGATTACGAGCTTCTTCTGGATGATCTAGACCGCCTGCTGCCTTTGTACAGATACGTTGAGGGCAATGGGAATTTACAACTTGTTACTGCCGTCAAGGTATCACCCTTCAGGTTTTCGCCAGGATTTACGGCTAAAGCACCATCCGCCAATGCTTCTCTCGCTCAAAAAGAACTGGATATCAACCTCCGCCATAATGTGCTACAAGCGGCCCTTTATAAGCAGTTGGTCAAAGAATATGGGAAAGAAAATGTGCGCACCGAGCTACCAAGCGGCATTGGCACCAGCATTGACGTTGTGGTCAAAGATGGAGACGAATTCTACTTCTATGAGATAAAAACGGCTCATTCACCACGCGCTTGTTTACGTCAGGCCATGGGGCAGTTATTGGAGTATGGTTTTTGGCCTGGAACACAAGAAGCTGCTCGACTGATAATTGTCGGTGAAACGGCCCTGGATCAGGAAGGGCTAACATACCTGAATACGCTGAGACAGCGTTTCTCTTTACCCCTGGAATATAGACAGATCGTGGTTGATTGAGTCGGACTCCTGGCAAGCCGTTTCTCAGCGTTTCACCATACGGTACTATTATCATCCCTACGCACAGTGTGATACTATATTCGGGGTTTGTTCGCTACTGCGAACAAACGGGGAATAACATCGTGACCATCGCATCAGAGAAGAAGCGCTGCCTCATTTTAAGTTGCTCACGCGCCAAACATGGTGCGCCTGAGCTATTACCGGCCGTGCAGCGGTACACCGGCCCCATGTACCAGGTTTTGCGCCGCTACCTGCGTGAGAAACCAGAAGAAGCAGCAACCCTCATCATCTACATTCTATCAGCCCGCCATGGGCTGATTGACAGCCAGACGCCCATTCTCCCTTATGACCAAAAAATGACGCCAGCAAGAGCTGCTGAACTGCACACGGCCGTTTTGCACAAGGTTGAGCAAGAAATCGCGCCGGTCGGTTACGCGGAGATATTTTTGGCGATGGGACAAACATATCTGCTGGCACTCGATGGACTTGACAATGTGTTGGGCGTTGACACGAAAGTGATAACGGCGCGCAGTTCCGCCGGGACGAAGTTAACCGAGCTACGGAACTGGCTCTGGGAAATCAGCCCCACTATTCCTCGGGTTGAGGAACAGGTGGTTATGCCGAATGTAGGGCGGGTAACGGCCGTTTTACGCGGTCGCACCCTTTCCCTGACAACAGCCGAAGCAGAGGAACACTTGAGTTCCAGCCTGTTCACAGCGCCAGATTCGGCCCGCCAGGTGCGTGGTTGGTATGTAGTCATCGGTGGCGAAAAGGCTAGCCCGAAGTGGGCGGCGCACCACCTTTTTGATGTGCCAGTGAGTGATTTTTCCGCTGATGAAGCGCGGCGGGTGCTGCGGAAGTTAGGGTTAAATTGTTATCGAACGTGAGTTTTTGCGTAGGATATTGGGAGTGGAGAAACGGCCGTCTGAATTAGACGGCCGTTTTTGTTCCTAATATAGAACATAATCATTCCAGACGAGGATAGGGCAATGTCTACAGCCAAGAATCTCGAGAATTTGGGCGCCAAACTCAAAGCAATTCGCAAACACTTGGGCTATAGCCAGGAAGATATGGCAACCGCTGTGGGTAAAACGGGTAAGTCCCGCCGGTCACGGGTGCATGAGTGGGAGAAAGGGCTGCGGGAGCCAGAACTTTCATGTTTATCTGCCTATGCCCGGCTGGCGGGGATCTCCGCCGACGATCTGCTTGATGACAGTGTGGAACTTCGTTTGTGACAGCCATCCCCGACGCCCAGAACTAAAAAATAACAAACGTGAACCTATGCAATTCTATCTACCGAACTTTGAAGACCTTGTTGATCCGGAATACGATTTTGAGAAGGATGACTATTCACCAAAACGGAAACGAAACGGCCGTTTCCAGCACGACCAATATGCCCATGAATTTTTCACAGAACCAATCTTTGACGGAATGCTCGTTTCCAAAACAGTTGTGACGCCCTCTGTAGAACAGCGCATACAAACGAGTGGGAATGTCCACCGCTTTTTCCGTTTGGCAGAACAAGTTCCGGTAATGGGTGACTGTGGCGCATTCTCCTATTGGGATAAAGAAGAGCCACCGTATACCGTAGCCGAAATCCTCGATTACTATGAAGTGATGGGCTTTACCTATGGTGTAGCCCTGGACCATCTCATCTTTCCCACCATGTCCGAAGCAGAAAGAGATCGCCGCCTAAAAATCACTCTTGATAATGCGCAGGAGTTTCTGAGGAAACGCAACGACTATGACTACAAAGTCATCCCTGTGGGGATTGCGCAGGGGTGGGATGCCGATTCGCGTGCAGGTAGTATCCGGCAGTTATTAGATATCGGCTATAGCCATCTGGCTATCGGTGGCATGGCACGCAGCAAAGACCAGGAAATCATCCAAACGTTGCAAGCAATCCATCCCATTCTGCAAGAAAACCAGTGCGTACAAATGTTACACCTGTTCGGGGTTGCTCGACTATCACTGATTTCGGATTTCATTCGCTATGGAGTCACAAGCGCTGACAGCGCCTCGCCCATGCGCCGGGCGTTTCTTGGTACAAGCCAGGACAACTACTGGACAGTAGGCGAAGAACGTTATGCAGCCATTCGAGTTCCAGAGGTAAAGGAAGGAGGGGCCAGAAAGCGCGGCGTAGACTCCACCGGTGAAGTTGCAGCCAAAAATGGCATGACAGTAATCAAAATGAAGGAAATGGAGCAGGAAGCATTGCGCCTGTTGCGTGACTATGATGCCGGAATTGCGGAGTTAGAGGAGACATTAACGGCCGTTCTTGCCTATGACCAGCTTCATGGCGACAAAAGGAAACATGAAGCAGCCTACCGGCGCACACTTGCCGACAAAGCATGGCAGAAGTGTAACTGCTCCATTTGTAAGAAATGGGGAATCGAAGTCATTATCTTTCGCGGCAACAATCGAAATAGACGTCGTGGATTTCATAATGCCTATGTCTTTTACCAACAATTTCAAGGGCGTGTAAAAAGCGAGAGTTCCAATGCAGGAGCTACACAGTTGAAGTCTATTCCCTGAATGAGTCACATCTATTACGAACTACTGACTTTGACCAACTGTGAAATTGCCAATTGAATAAAACGAATCTCTCAAACGAGACACCCTTTCTGAAACACCATTAATAGCATTTTCGGGGCAATGTATTGATGCTTCATCTTAAAGAGTTGCGCACACGAATGTTTATAAAAGGAATCCCCATTGATGGGATGCCACCTGATATTGCTGTAGAGATTCTTGATCTTCAATGGCAAAGCCCTGACGAATTAGTGGTAACGTGTCAGGATCCGAGGAAGCGTCTTTATAAAGTCATCCTCACTTCATCTGACAAGTGCCAACTCCAATGTACCAATGTTTTTTCCCTCCCATGGAAACTGTTACCTCAAAGCCCTGGTCAAGAAGAAATGAGAGTTTTAACAAAAGCCGAAAAAGGCCGTCTGAATCAGTCTCTCTTTAGAGCTGGCTTTGTGCATAAGTGGGACAAGGACGGTGGCTACTCGGATTGGACACACACAAGCACAACCTACCGCATTTTCCATGCGAACTCCCATCAGTCCTTTATCGTGCTTTTAGAGCCAGAAGCAACAACTTCCGCTCAACAAAAGCCACAAACTGCATTACATCACGACATCGGTGATTTGCCGAAACTAACACCCCCTGAGCAAAAATCACCACCAACAACAACCGCTGATTTTGCCTCCCATCCAACACCTCATCCCTATCTTGCACCAGGCATGTATGTCCGCATCCCCTTTGACCTTGTGGAATCACCTGGCGAATACCGCGATTATCGCATTGGGCAGTTGGTAGACATCAATAGTGTCGCAAACTCTGCTCGCATAAAGTTACAAACCTATTCACCTGGACAGCCGGTTGCACAAGAAATTGCCGAGCGAGATATTGCACACATCCATCGTTGTCATATCTTGCCAGAAACATTGTTCATTCATGCGGAAACTAAGCAAACAGGGCAAGTTCTCCTACCGTGTCTAACAGAGTGGGAAGAAGGAAAACTATGCGACTATTACGTGGAGATAACTGGTCAAATAAAACGCCTATCAGAAGAGAAGATTTTGGTGGCTTCGCACCGGCAATCCCCTCACCCCCTCGAACAACTTAAACGATATGAACTTCACCATCCCAGATGGAAGACTGAACGAGATCAACTTATCGAAAGTTATGCCGAACTGCACGCAGCAACCTATGGACTAGAAGATTTGGTTGGTTCTCGGATCATGCTTTTACCTCATCAAGCCGAAGTTGTTGCAACTGTTCTAAGCGATGAAACTTGCCGCTATATCTTGGCCGACGAGGTTGGTTTAGGGAAAACCATCGAAACTTGTGTCATTATTAAAGGACTGTCGCGCCGTCATCCGGGATTGAAGACGCTCATTGTGGCGCCAGCGTCTCTAGTAGAACAGTGGCACTTTGAACTGAACAATAAGTTCTGGCTCGATTTTGTCCGGGATGACCAACTGAATTTATTGCATCTACCGAAAGACTGCCCAGGCATTATCGTCAGCACAGAGAAACTTTCTAATGATGGGCAACTGACTCTCTGGCTATCAATGCAGGAGTGGGGTCTACTGATTGTTGATGAAGCACACCACCTCCATAAACGGCCGTCTCTCTACGAGCGTATCTACCAACTTAGCAGCGATGCCGAACGTGCCCTTATCCTATCAGCTACCCCCATTCAACGTCGGGGGGATGAATATCTGGCATTGCTCAAGCTGATGTACCCAGAGCGTTACAGCGCGCTAACGCACACCCAATTTAGTCATATTTTGCAAGCCCAACAAACCCTTCGGCAAACAATTGCGTATCTGGCTCAAGCCTTAACACCTGATGACTTTGATTTGGCTGAATTCCTTAAAGAGATGGAATTGATAACTGACAAGCTAAAAGAAGATGAGGTCTTACAACAGCTTGTTACGCAAGCCGCAGCGCAAACTTGCCTGGATGCTCAACTAAAAAGTGCCAAAGAAGCAATTAGTTACGTGAGCGAAAACTACCGGATCGAGAGTCGCATGATCCGTAATCGACGGGTCAATTTGAATATCGAATTGCCTAAAAGAGATGTGGATACCAGCTTCAGTTATTTGCCTGAAGCAACGGAAGTCGAATTGCTAAACCAGTTACATGATTATATTGACTTCATGTTAACAGAACTCAAGGGCGAGACAAAAAAAAGTCTGGGGCTGGAATACTGTCGTGTCTTATTGCACAAAGCCTTTAGCAGCCCCCACAGTTTAGAAAGTCTTCTGAAAGAACGACAAAAGATCCTCCATTCGCCTCAAAAAACTTTGACCAACGCGGTAAGTAACAGCTTGTTAACATTAGCCCCACCCCGTCAAGAAGCAAAACGCATACAAACTTTGTTGACGGTCGTTCCCGTTCTGGCAGGAGAAAGTGACTGGGTAAATAATCTACTGTGGCTCTGCGGAAACTGGCGCGAGCAAACAGACACCATCTTAGAGTCTTATATTACTGGCAGGAGCAGTGCTAATTCAGGCCATCGATTAGTCCGGGTGTTACGGGCCATACAAAATCAACTACAAAAGCACCCCGCGTCCAAAATTGTAGTTTTTTCTGCCTGGACCGAAACCTTGTTAGCATTGTTACCCCATCTGACCAAACACTTGAGAGCAAGACGCGGGCGCGTCGCACAGTTTCACTGCCAGATACCATCTGAAGATCTGCAAGAACAGGCTGACTTGTTCCAATCGCAGGACGATTATCACATTCTTTTATGTGATGAGTTGGGGGGAGAGGGACGAAATTTCCAGATAGCTGATGTTATTGTCCATATAGACATCCCTTGGACGCCAGCACAGTTAGAGCAAAGAATTGGCCGTGTAGATCGTTTGGGCAGAACTGGAAAGGTGGTTTCCATTGTGTCTTATGCCCACGAACAAATCGAACAGGACTTATTCCGTATCTGGGAGGACGGGTTTAACCTCTTCACACATTCTATGAGCGGGCTTGAAATTGCTCTGGAAAGCGTCTTGGACGATCTACTATCTGCTATGGAACATAACTCGCGTGACAGCCTTATAAACCTGTTGCCAGCAATGCTAGCCAAAGCAAAAGAATTACGGAAAGCAGTTGAGGAGGAACGGTATTTTGAAGAGAACGCCATCAACCATCGCCAACGGGATGAGTTCCAGAAATTAAGTGAAAAATATCGTGATGGTTCAAAACTCGGCCGCTCATTCACCAGTTGGGCATCAATGGCGGGGTTGGAAAACTCATATAATCGCCTAAAAGATACCGTGATGTTCTTTCCTAAAAAATTCAACCAAAAAAGCATGGTCAATGCCAAGTTTGTTACCCCGCCCAATATGGAAGAGGCACTTCGCCGCTCTGGACGAACGCATAATCTAGTAATCACCGGGACTTTCAATCGAGATGTTGCTGTACAACGAGAAGACCTGGTCTTTTTTGCCCCAGGCAATGACCCATGGACAGATGGGATTGTCAGGAATGCGCTTGAGGCAGATCGGGGCCGTAGCTGTGCTATTTTGCGCAAAACTGACTTACTTGCTACCCCCTGGCAAGGAGTGGAACTTCTATATCAGATACAGGTGAATCCTCGACCACTGTACAAAGCCGGTCACTCACCCATCCATTTGTTTCAAGCTCAGGGGTATCTTTTCCTCCCTACTTATCGTGTGCTGGTTTCTGTTGACGGAGACGTTATTACTCGTTCGCATCCTGCTTGGGAAGCAATTACTACGTATTCATTCAGCTCAAGTTATGGGGACATACATCTGGGTAAACGAAGTGGCCCACGCAGGATCGTTTTATTGAAAGAAGCTTTTCCTCCAGATATTTGGGAAGATGTGCTGGTAAGAGCTGTGAGTGCGGCAAACACAAAGCTCATGGAGGAATTCGACTTCACACTAGAAGTTGCTGAAGAGGCCGCAGAAGATTTTGAACGCAAACTGCTAGGCTTACGCGCCTCTCGCTATTGGTTTAATCAAATCTATGGCCCGGAAACGATACCTGGCGCCATAGATTTAGAGGCGCACCAGCAAATTGCTAACGGATTAATTGAAGGAATTCGCCATCCACTAATTCAGCTAGAATCCGCTTGCTTTTGGTGGCTATGTCCTACACAAGATTATGAATCATTACTTCAACGCACTACAAGAATTGCTGCTAGCTGAAAGCCCACAATTTGCAAACTTTCAGCACAATCTTAGAAATAAGCAGCAGAAGTTAATTGGAATTGAACTGGCACAGAGCCATGTGTTATTGCGTGCATCCTCGGTTTACCAGGCGTTCATTGAAAATCAAGCGGGTACAGGAGATTTAGGCGTTCTCCTGCGCCAGGTAATGCGCGTTTTTCATGAAGAGATGATCCTTAATAAACCAACATGGAAATCATTAGAAAAACACCAGCATCAAATGGGCTTGCGTCTTGTAGACGAAGATAACGGACGAGTTCGATTACGGGCTTTGCCTTGGGAATCTGCCTGGCTAAACGACACGAATAATATTGACCAGCTTGAAAACCGCAGACCTGATATATCAGTACCCGGTGATGGTCTGCTTTATGCTTTGTCGAATGGCAAGTTTTGTACATATCAATCAGAAGCCCAGAAAACGGCCGTTGTCACTTCTCTTTTCGCCCCTCCTGGTTCGACAACCCTAATCACCCTGCCCACTGGCGGCGGCAAGAGCATGTGCATCTTACTGCCTGCCTGGTTTGAATCTAGCGGCGGCCGACGCGCCGGGGGGACTACGCTGGTCATCGTCCCGACTGTGGCCCTGGCTTATGACCAACAAGACAATGTGCGCCCTTACTTTAACCCGGCGAATGATGCCTATAAACCGTACAGCCTTACCAGTGATACCACAAAAGAAACCCGCGCAATTATTTACAAAGGGATCAGCGAAGGTACGATCCCCATTTTATACACTTCGCCAGAAGCGCTTTTGTTAAACCCGGTTCTATATCACACCTGTTTGCAGGCGGCCGCTAACGGCCATTTACGAAGGTTTGTCATAGATGAAGCGCACTTGGTTGATTCTTGGGGGGCCAGTTTCCGCACCGAGTTCCAACTATTAGGGGCCTATAAGCGCAAACTATTAGAAGCCTCTCAGGGACAATTACGCACATTTTTACTCTCGGCCACCGTTTCGTACCAGAGCGAAAAAACGTTGGCGGAATTTTTCGCGCCAGACTCCAGTTTATCTTCGGTGTTAGCCAATCAGTTACGGCCTGAGCCTGGCTACTGGTTTCATCACACCCGACACTTTCCGCTACAACGGGATCGCGTAATAGAAGCGCTTTACCATCTACCTAGACCAGCCATTCTCTATGTCACTAAACCCAGCCACGCTCAACATTGGGTGCGCATGTTGCGCGAGCAGGGCTTCAAGCGAGTTGTGGATTTTACGGGACAAACAGCGGGCGAAGAACGTCAGCACATTCTAGCCCGTTGGAATCGTGACGAAATTGACATACTTGTGGGCACATCCGCCTTTGGTTTGGGCGTAGATAAAGGGGATGTGCGCACCATCATTCATGCGACGTTACCGGAGAATATTGATCGATATTACCAAGAAGTGGGGCGGGGGGGACGAGATGGATGTAGCAGTATCAGCCTTCTGATTAGTAAAGATGATGATTTTGATTTGGCTTTCAGTATGACCACCAAATCGCGTATCACCATTGAGAAAGCCTGGTTACGCTGGCAGGGCATGTGGCAAAGCTCTTTGCCATTTGGGCAAACTACCGATATGCGCCTGATTAACCTCAATGCCAGACCTACTTACAATCAGGAGATGCGCGAAAGCGAGGCCAATCGTTATTGGAATGAGCATATCTTACTATTCATGCAAAGAGCCGGTGTCCTTTCCATTGAAGATACACGCCCCAATGAAACAGCGCCAGAGCCCGATGACCAGAAACAGGAATCTTATCAGGACAATTTTTGGGTGCTGGTACGCATCAGAAATGACCAGATTGTAAACGACGAAGTTGCGTTTGAACGCCTCATGGATGAGCAACGCGACTTAGAAAAAGAGTCCATTACCCAAAACTTGAATGCGCTGAGACAAGTGGTTGAGACACAAGCCCCAATGCAGGCTTACCATTGTTTGGGGCATGATTTTGCTGGTTTGTATCCGTACACGGCCGTTGCCTGTGGCGGTTGTTCATACTGCCGACAAAACAAACAGGAACCATACGCACAGACCTTACGCGCCGAGGTTGAACCAGGTGATTGGCCTGCTTCCCCGGTTCGACTCGACGCCAATTTACAGCGGCAACTAGGCGAGCGGCAAAGTCTGATTGTCGCTTGGGATACGGAAAATTTGGCCGCTTTTGCCCCTGATTTGATAGCCTCGCTGGTTGAAGCGGGCATGGAGCAAATCGTTTTACCCGACAATCTCTTGGATGACCCAATTTGGGCGCAGAATCTGGTCAAAAAGTTGGCGCGTCATAAAGATAAACGGCAGCGGCTGGTAGGCGCTCGGTCAGTCGAACGGCACGGACTTTTCCCGCTGGCAACAGCCGTTTTTTACCCCCGACAAGACAAACTTATTGACGCGCTTTATCGTGCGCTCCAAACAGAATTCCAATCATATTTGGGAATTACGCCCCTCATTCATGTGGTGCATCAATCGGCATGGCTGGCGCGGGAAAACGGCCGTTTTCTGGAGCGGGTAAACGGCCTGCAATTAACACCGGATGCCCTCAAAAAGATGCTGGTCAAATCCCAAACATCACTCTATTAAAAAGCCTATGGAAATCATTAACAACAACCAAGTTACTCCCCATCGCTTACACGCTCTGGCGCGTCTAGTATCTCGATTGCGAACGCCAAGTCGAGATGACTTTTTGGAGATGTTGCAGCCTCCTGATTTGGTGAACAGTCAAGAAGCAAGTAAAGCTGTTTATAACGCCGCCACAAATTTCCGGGTCATTGTGGAAGATGAAAACGGCCGTGTCTCCCTCCACCCCGACATTGGCAAACGCAAAAACATTGAATCAACAGATGGTTTTCGCACCTTCATGCAAAAGCGACTCACAGGCATTGCCGATGAGAATGCCGACAACTACCTAATCAATTTCGTAACAGCCTGGTACGCGGTGCAAAACGAACGCATCTTTCAGTACCGGAAAAAGGATGAGATTTCGCAAAACTTTAACAGAGACATGGACCCTCGCGGTGAAGAAGAGCTACTAGAGGAAGGGCGTCTATTCAACTCCACAAAATTAATCGGCTGGCTCACGTGGGCATCATTCTTGGGCTGGGGTTGGACCATGACAATCGGTGGCAAAGAGTTGCTGATGCCCGACGCCCATAAGCGGCTCATCCCTGTCCTGCCATTATTACTGCCAGATTCCAAAGAAACGCCTTTCAGCCAATTCGCCGAACGATTAGCTGATAGTTGCCCAGAACTGGACGGCGGTAGTTTGTTTGAAAAATGTTGGCAATCCAGTCGCGGCGCCGAACTGAGAGGTAATCAATTAAGCCTTATGCTGTCCACCGGTCTGAGATCGCTCCATGATAACGGCAAAATCCGGTTAATTCATTACGCCGACAGCGCAGACGAATGGCAACTTTACCCGGCGCAAGCTCACCCACTTCAGCGCGTGACGCACATCCAACGGAGGGCTTAAGGCAATGAGTACATCTCCATTTACTCGCTACGTTTGCTGGGACAAACAGCCTCTCAACAAAGTCATCAACACAGAAGCTGTTTCTATAGACAGAGCTATTTTCTTAGCCACCCATACCCCCTTTAACAACATCACTTATCTCAAATCGCCAAGGCAGATCAAAGATACCAGTGAAACGCAACTACTGGAAGAACTTCTCCACAGAAGCGATAATGACGAACACACCTTTGTCGTCATGCAAGGTATACAGGGTACAGGCAAATCCCACCTTATTCGTTGGCTAAAAGAACGCTATGCTGCCGAAAGTCAGGAAAGGCATCTTAACGATGTGGTTTTACTCATCGAGCGGGCCAACAGCAGCTTACGACAAACCCTGTCACAAATTGTTCGGTCGCGTCTTTTTGATGCTGAACGCTTTGCTAACCAGATCAAAAAATTGGAAAGCGCTACTCAACAGCTATCCGACGAGTCCCTGTCCGATACTATCCTCCATTATTTGGAGGTTGCCACAAGGGAAGTAGACGTTCCCGCGCCGCGCCGCATCGCAGGTAAAGTGGGCGAATTCTTACGAAATGGCTTCATTCGTCAGCACTTGAAGCAGAAAGGGGCTGCAATTGAACGTGTTAGACTATTTCTTTCTGGAAAAGGAGACACCATTGGCTTGTCCGAGCATGAATTCCCCAAGTTCAATGCTACAGACTTCGACTTCCCTCCTGATGTTAAACGCAAAATTCTTATTGAAGGCGGACACCGCGATGCAAGAGATTTGGCAGAAACGCTTTCTCTCAAACCTGGCAAACAACAAGAGTTGGCTGATTATCTAAACCAGCTACTACCTTTTGCGATTGAGCGCACAACAGCCTTATCGGCCAATGATCTCAAACAGATGTTTTATGACCTGCGCCGCGAATTAAAACAGCAGGGCAAAAACTTAGTCTTATTTATCGAAGATATTTCCGTTTTCACTGGACTTGACGCTGGATTGGTAGATGTATTAGTCACCCAGCACACAGGGGAAGGAGGGCGCGATTATTGCCGACTAACATCTGTGGTGGGCATTACCGATGCCTATTTCAAAGATAGTTTCCCCGGTAATATCAAAGATCGCGTCACCCACCACCTGACACTTAACATCGGTGATGGAGAAAAAGAATCTCTTTTGCTTAAGAGTCAGGAAGCAGTAGCAGATATTGCATCTCGTTATCTGAATGCGCTACGTTTGTACCCGCACCAAATTGAAGAATGGGTCAAGTTAGGAGCAAGACCGTCAGAATTGCCGAATGCTTGCCAATCCTGTGCGCATCGTCCTATCTGTCATGCCGCCTTCGGAGCCAGGCCATTAAGTTCCGTCCATGATGAAGGTTCGGAAGCGGGCCTTTATCCATTTAACAAGCAATCACTTTGGACATTGTATCAACGGCTAGACACAACTAAAGTAGCCAAAACACCGCGCACCTTCCTGGGCAGTATTCTGGAATATATTCTGCAAAGCCATGGCGCAAAAGTAAAAGAGGGCCAATTCCCTCCCCCGGCTCGTGAATTGTCCAATGCAGTTAGGCCACCAACATTAACACAAGATGCCCAACGCCGTATGATTACCAGGCAAACTCCGTCAACGGCCGTTGCTGACCGCATTGAGTCACTTATCTTGTTTTGGGGAGATCGGACAATTAACCGCAGCGCGGAAAGTGGAGAAACGGCCGTAGGAAACCTAAGCGAACCCGTATTCCGCGCTTTTGACTTGCCTTTCATTGAGGGTGATGTTATCGCCAATCCACCCCATAGATTCCCCACGCCCATACAACCTAAAACTGTTAGCACACCCACCGTTCAAATCGGAGCGATCCATCCCGCCACAGTAACGTCAGTTGAACCGAAACCCATTGCTATAGAACAATCTCCGGTTGACCCCATCATCCAAGATATTCAAGAATGGCGTCGGGGGAGTGAGCTGGTTCGCTACAGCGACTTATCTAAGTGGTTGGCGAACTTCGTCAAAGAGTTCATTGATTGGGAGGCGCATAACGTCTCGCCAACCTTGGTTGACACTAAAGTAACTGGTGGGCGCTTTGTCATTGAAGGGCAGAAAGGACGCGCCCAAGGCGACTATCTGGTTTTTAAGCGAAGCGATGATCTCGCCTTTGTGCTACAAGCCTTAACCGATCTAAATCAACGGGCTAACGTTTTAAGTGCGACTGAAATTGGGGGACATCTTATCACGCTGAGTAATTGGATGGAGAAGGAAGAGGCGCGGATTGTAGAGTTTGTGCAACGGCCGTTGGCTAATTTAGAATCGCCTCGCTCGCTATTGGAACTATTAGTCCACACCAACCTGTTCATCTCCTGCCTGGGTGAAGAGTTCGCCACCAGCAAGGACAGCCCGCGCGATCTTTATCTGCGCCTGATGAAAAGTTCCGCCAGGCGAAATTCCTGGCAAACAGTGATGAACAAATCACCCTATCCCCGCTCAAAAGAGTGGCGCGATCTTATGCGTGGTTTACAGACCGTTGAAGCTGATTGTCGCGGGCAGTTGGAGATATTGGTCAATCGGCCTCAAGGCGGCAGTCGCTACATCACATTCATAGACGCCGCCAGCGTTCTAGACATTATCTCGGACATTAAAAAAGAGGGTTGGGATATTCCTCAGCTAGACCTACAAGAAGTTGCCAAAGTTAATAACAAAGTCTGGCAACCAGTTGCTACTGCCTATAACAAGTTACAGTCAAGTTTCGCCCCAACCGCTCTGGCCGAGACGCAACATATCCAGACCGTTTCCGGCAAATTGCTAGATTTCCTCGCCGGGGCAACTCCGGCTGACGTATTCCAGGCTATCGAAAATCTATTCCAAAGTTTCCGTGATAACGCGATTTCTATTTCGTTATCACGCTTTTCCGTGAATGAGGCGCTTACACCGGGCAAGCTGACCAATCGGTTAAAAAGCCTACAGGCGATTCTTGATAGCGAAAACATCGAAGCTCTCATTCTCTCCCTCTCTGGTGCGGGCGAGTTATTACAAGAAAGCGCCGCCTACGTTGATTACTTTGAGCGATTCGTAAAAGTTGCCCGTGAAGAGGAGACAAAATTAGGAGGCCATGTTGCTAGTTTGGAGAGGGAAAGTCAGGGAGACGACCTGTATCAGCAAATGCTGGATCAATACGATAAGCTAAATCAATTGCTTACCTCTACAACTCAAACTGAGGGGGAAACGAGGCCATGATAATTACCCTTACCGATAATATTCAAACCCAAATCAATCGCCGGAAAGAACTAGAACAACGCCGCGATAACAGGAAGGATATTGACGCCTCGTATCAAAGGCTCACAGAAATTAGTAAACTACTGCAAGAAACCTTAGCCAGCTTTCACCTCATCCAATCTCGGCTTACGAATGACCAGATAACTGAATCTATAAGGCAATTGCAGAACATCCAAAATAAGCTCAAAGAGTCCTACGAAAAGTTTGCTATTGAATATCGCCAAGTTCAAAAACTTATCGCAGTAGAAAAACTGGTGCAAGAGCTACAGGGTTTTCTTACCCGCGCTTGGGCGAGCTATGTCATGGCGCAAACACAGCCTCATTTCAATCTGCTGAATTTAGTTGAGAAACTACCAGAGGTGACTGTACAAGGCAGCCTAATTGCTCCTATACGGCAAAGACTTGAATCAGCATCGAGCCAATTACCGCGGAGAGAATTCCACCTTGCCCAATTCGATGCAGATCTGCAAGCGTTACAAAACAGTCTCGCAGACTTAAGCGGCTTGAGCGCAGAAGTCACCGAATTTTTGCGCCGAATACAAAAAGGTACCGCTACCATTACCGACCTTACAGATGAAGTGTTAGCCTGGTGCCGAGAAAATGAGCGCGCCAGGGCGTTTAAGATAAGTTTTGGGCAAGCCAAGTAATGAACCACTCCGATTTCAACCACCTCTGTAATGAAGTTCTCTCGCTGATTGAGTTGGAAGAGACCAAACTGCTTGGTTGGGGCTTTGTCAACATTCGCGTGGATTTACGCCGCGACTTGTTGGATATGTTGAGCAAGTTGCCGGCAACGGCCGTTGCCCTATGGAACAAAGCGCAACAAACCAACTATACCGAGCAAGACATTATCGAGAACCTAATCGAACGGCGTCTGTTATTTGAAGTGCCAGACGGCTACCGTAGCCGCTTTGCCGAAACGGTGCGCCTCCTATTTTTGCTCAGACAACGCTTTTCTAACGATGATTGGCAAGTGGCGCCGCACTTGGTCAGCGATTTCAAGCTAAAACTGCAACCGCGCCGCTATCCCCGACGCAATATCACCCTTGAACAGCTTAGGGAGGCGCTAAAACCTCTTCGCCCCTCCCAATTATTCGAGGATAGCATTGCGACCTTGTTGCAAGGAACATCCACACAGTCTTTACAACTATCACAATTTCAGCTTGACGCAATCATTCAGCAAATCCGCAACTTGCAAGCAAATAATGATCAAGCATTGGTAATTGGGGCAGGCACAGGAGCCGGTAAAACCAAAGCATTTTATCTGCCCGCTTTGGCTTATATCGCTGAAAACATTCAATCAGACTATGCTACAACACAAGTGCTGGCTCTCTATCCCCGAACGGAACTGCTCAAAGACCAGTTGGCAGAAGCTTTTTCCGAAGCGCGTAAGCTCGATAGTTTGTTGAGCAAAGCCGGTAAGCGACAAATTAGCCTTGGCGCTTATTATGGCGACACACCCTCAAGAGCCGCTGATTTCTCCAGCCCACACAAGCCGAATGGCTGGAAGCAGGCAGATGATTTACGAGGCTGGATTTGCCCTTATTTCACCTGCCCTAACGAGTTATGCAATCATGCAGAGATGATTTGGCTTCAACAAGACATAGATCGTGAAGCAGTGGCTAACAGGTCGAATACATTCGGTGAACACACGCGCTTGCAATGTCGTAAAGAATGCGGCTTTGAAACAGATGCCGGTCAGCTTATGCTAACCCGCGAGCAGATGATAAAACACCCACCTGACATCTTGTTTACCACCACGGAGATGCTCAATCGTCGCTTGAGTCGTGTCGCGGAACATAGCCTGTTTGGAGTCAACGCCAACAATCCGCCGCGCCTCGTTTTATTAGATGAAATTCATACCTATGAGGGGATTAGCGGCGCTCAAGTTGCCTACCTGCTACGTCGCTGGCGGCAGGCAAGAGGTACTCACGGGCCTCAGCGCAGTCTTTGTTTGGTCGGCTTATCGGCAACTTTGACGCAGGCGGAAACATTTTTTGCCAAATTGGTTGGACTGCCAGCAAGGAGTGTGCAATATATTGAGCCGCATGAAAACGACCTCATTACGGAGGGAATGGAGTACAACATTGTTTTGCGAGGTGATCCGGTCTCTGGCACAAGTTTGCTGTCAACATCGGTGCAAACGGCAATGCTCTTAGGTCGCGCATTGGACAATGGAGATAACCCTGTTTCGCAAGGGGCGTTTGGCTCTAAAACATTTGCTTTCACGGATAAGCTGGATGTCATCAACCGCTGGTATTACATTCAGTATGACGCAGAATACAACAAGAGATTGAGCCGTTGGCGCAAATTGCCCGAACCGCCTGACAATCAAAGAAGAGAGAGAATGGATTTAGGTCAGATATGGCCCATGTCGGAGCGAATCGGGCATGATCTAGAGGTTGCGCTTCGTCTGGGCAGGACAACTTCCCAAGATCGGGGTTTCAACACGGATGCGGAGCTAGTGATTGCGACAAGTACCTTGGAGGTGGGTTTTAATGATCCAAACGTCGGCGCGGTAATCCAACACAAAGCGCCACGTAGTATGGCTTCTTTTTTACAGCGGAAGGGGCGCGCTGGTCGTCAACGCGGGATGCGTCCGTGGCTGGCGTTGGTGGTTTCCGCTTACGGCCGTGATCGCTGGGCATTTCAACACGCAGAAGAGGTCTTTGATCCCCGTTTAGCAACCATCCATCTGCCATTGGAAAATTACTACGTGCAAAAAATACAGGCGGCATTTGCTCTGTTAGACTGGTTGGCGCTTGTGTTGAAAAAACAAGGGTTTGACGCCGACGTGTGGAAGTCACTAAGCAGCGCCCCCTACAGCAGCTCCAGTTGGTTCAGCGGTCAGCGAAAGGCAATGGCAGCTATCCTGCGCGATTTGCTAAACGGCAAACGGTTGGAGGAATTCACCGCCTATTTAACGCAGGCTTTGGTACTGCAACATGATGAAACGGCCGTTACCTCCATCCTCTGGGGCGAACCACGATCTCTCCTTTATCACGTCATCCCCACCATCTTGCGCCAGCTAGAGACAGATTGGCAAGCCATCAACAGGGGCAACCCTCAAAAGTGGGCCGACAACATTGCCGCCATGCCCTTACCCGCTTTTGTGCCATCAGCTCTTTTTAACGATCTGAATGTTCCAGAAGTACAAATCTTCGTTCCCACAGAGCGGTGGCAGAGTGATGAAACACGGGAAGAAATGTTGGGATTAGCTCAATCGCTTATAGAATTCGCGCCTGGTCGAGCGAATAAGCGCTTTGCTCTCACCCATCACGCCGATCTTGCTCACTGGTTGCAGATACCTGATCCTGCTCCCGATGCGCCTCATAATCTCAACATTCATGCCCTCAAAGCAGAATTTGATCCAGTTCCATCATCAATCACGGTCTCCGATACGTCATACCTCGTCTATCGCCCGCGAGCGTATCATCTGAATGCTGTACCGGACGATGTGCGGACGACCAGCTATAGCCAGTTGCAATGGCTGTCTCATTTTCAACCGCGATCAATCTCCACCAATGCCAACCAGTCAGCTTTGGCCGCCCAACGTCAGGCTCTTGCCGTTTTCTCGTCTAACTCCCAGTGGCAGCGCTTTTTTTACAAAGTTGAGTCATTCACACAATCCAGTGGCGAGTGGGTTGAAGTTGCCCGTTTAGCGGTAGGGGTTCAGGTAGATACGCGCTATAAAAACGGCTCTTCATCTCGTTACACGCTCCAGTTTAGCAATGGTCAGGGAATGCTTGCAGCAATTGGATTTAGCGTGGCCGCTGACGCGCTTAAATTCAGCTTTTACCCACTAGATGTTTCCGCGTTATTCGCGCATCCACGTTGGCCCACCCTCTACCAAAATCTATCGCCTCACTATTTTCTACACCTGTTACAACAGGATCAGCGGGTAAGTAACCTGAGTAGTTTTGAGATTGAGTGGCTATGGCAGATTGAACTATCTATGCTAACGACCGTTGCCATCTCCCGCTCCTGTTCTTTACCTGAAGCCGCGCAAGAAGTGCAAGAGAATCGCCACGCTCTAGCCAATCATGCCCTTAATATCATCTTTCAAAGTCAGGCTATAGACGAAATAGGCGATTCCATCATGACCGGCAAATTGCATAAGCAATTGCTGGATCATCAAGTAAATCCTGACGTTCAGGCCGCTTTATCCGCTGCGGCGACGGCGCTGTGGCACCCCAACCAACAGGATTTAGCAGAATGGCTGTCTGGCTGTTATGCCTCTTCATTGGGCGCAGTTTTGTTTACGGCCGTTATCCAACTATTGCCCGATATTGAACCAAACGACCTCCATATGGACATCGCCGGCGGTTGCATCTGGATTTCCGAAGCTATCACCGGCGGCGTTGGACTAATCTCTAAAATCGTTACCGCAATTACGCAACATCCACGCCAGTTTGAGTTACAGCTATTAGACACCCTCGCCCATTGTCGCCGGAGCCAGCTTGCCCAGCAATTACGCGCAGTTGTCCAGCTTATACAAGAACAAAACCCCGAATTAGAAGCTGTTTTCGCGCAAGTTCGCCAAGAAAGCGACCTGTCCAGTCTGACAAACGCACAAAAGAGATTAACGCATATCTTGGAAGCGCATGGCATTCCGCCCACACGCCAACTTTTTGTCGCCCTGAATAATAAAATCCTACGGGCGAATTCCGATGCAGATACCGACAAACTGATCGCTGATCTGGCGCATCATTGGGAGGCTGAAGAGAATCGCTTGGGAATTGCCATAGACTTGCGTGTGATCGCTGTGGCCGGTTATCAAATTCCCACAATACAGGAGCAAGTCAAGAAAGTGCTCAACCGGATTGGCGGCGGTCAGCCCGTTCAAGATGAGACCCAAGTTTTCAATTTGCTCCAATCATTGCTCTGGCTAAATTGTGTAGATAGTTGCCCCGATTGCATCCAGACATGGAACCCGTATCAACCCCAAATACGGCCGTCGCGTGATCTGCTCACGCTTTTACTGGCGCCATATGGGCAGACCATCCTATACGGTGACGCCTACTGGGAGAGCCAACTACAAAAAGCATTGGTAGCAGAGTATCAGGCCGAACTCCTTTGTGAACAGGCAGAGTTAGCCGAATGTAAAATTGCTCTGTTGCACGCCTTGACGCAGCCCATTGATATAGGCTTTCAAAGTTTTTACCCTGTTATCGAAAGTATTAGACAAGATAAACAGCAATGGCGATTCCATCTAATCATCCGCGAATTGGTGGGAGAATAAATCAATGTCTAATCGCATGATCAAATCAGCCACCCGCAAAAATTCTTTACAGCTAACCGATTGCCTCAGCTCACTGTTTATGCTGGAATTGGCGCTGCCCAGCCAACAGTTTTATTTGTTCTCGCCATGGATAAGTGATGTCGCTCTAGTAGATAACCGCTTTGGCCAAGTCAGGTCAATTGTCCCTAACCTTGAAGAGCGTCAATTACCCCTCTCTACGCTGCTAAACGCAATGGCTTCGCGGGGAACGGCCGTTTACATTGTTTGCCGCCCCTCTTACGAGCGAACAGAAACGTTTTTGCGAAAATTATTGGTAGATATTCAGGTCAGGCAGGTGGAAACTCTGCACGAAAAAGGATTAATCACCGATCATTTTTATCTGCGCGGCTCCATGAACTTCACCTATTCAGGTATTCACATCAACGATGAACATATCGAGCTAACCACAGACACAGAACAGGTTGCTCGCGCCTTGTTGGAAGCGCGACACCGATGGGAAACTCTTGGAAAATGACCACTGTAACCTTTGCCAACCCTGATCAATACGCCTTTGCTCAGGAGTTTGTCCGTCCTCTTGTTAATCAGGGCATTCGCGCCATGGGCGATCCTCATCAGCTAACGCTGACCACAGATCACGCCGCCGTTAACCTGCTGTTTCAGCGTCTGGCGAAAACAAATGCCGCCATATTGCCTTACTTGGGAAATCGTTCGGATCAATGGTTGCTAGTTGGGCAAGACCGTCGCGCCCTGGATGAAATGTTGGCGCGTGTGACCGCCTTTGTCATTCCTTCTTACGCTGAATTTGGCGATGGGGCACGCTTTGCCGAACTTTCTCTCTTTGACCCGCAAAAGAACATACTGAACCAATTGGGAGCGCAACTGTACAATCTTGGTTACTACAAGTGGGAGTCGTCCCCGAGGTACCGCGAAACAATTCTTGCCCGGCTATCACTGTGGCTCAAGTTGGAAGAAATCGAACCGTCCCTTGAACTGCCTCCTCAGTATGGGTACCGGGACCTGTATCAACTATTTACGCAAGCATTGAGTGTTAAAAACTGGCCGACGGCCGCAAATGTTTTGTCTGAGATGCGCCGGCTCAATCTGACAACCGCCGAAAACCTGCAATTCTTGCATGTTCAATGGTTAGCTGAACAACAAAGATGGCAAGACATTTGGGATGATCCAGATTTTGCAATGCTCGCCAGGTTAAGAATGCCCCGCGATGTACGGTCGGCCATGTTGACCACTTTCCATCATGTGAACCTGCTGGCTTTAGAACGAGCGGGGCAATGGGAAACGGCCGTTGCCATCTTCCAAGAGATGCAAGGGCGTTTAGGTACATTACTGGTAGGACGATTTGGCGTTGCGCAAGCTCCCGTTCTGCGCGTTTTTGGTTATCAGGCACTACTCAACAACGATGCCACCACATTAGAAAGTCTCCTAGCTGAGGCTTCAGATTTAGAGACGATTCACTGCCTCAACCAGTTAAAAAGCCGGCTGACCCCATCAGACGCCAAAACGAAAGTTCTCACTCAAGACCCCTTACAACAAGCCATCCTGGCTTTAAAAGCAAATGATTACGACACCGTTATTCAAGCAATAAAAGCTATTGACGACATAACCGCCCGGGTTTTGTTGGCTATTGAAATCGCCTATCACAGCCGTGATGATCTGCTAATACAAGAAGCATGGACTATTTACCAGAGCCTTTCCCCAGAGCAGAAACAAGCGCTCATGGTCAACGGCCGTTATGTGGGTATTTACCTCGATTTCTTGCGGGAAAGTAGTACCGATCAACCAAAATCCATATGGGCCACAGAAGTAAAGAAAGCACGGGACGCCGCCTGGGATGGCGTGTGTGAAGTTGAATATTATCTGAGGCGTTTGGTTGAAGACCGGTATGCCAAGAAATTTGGAGATGTCTGGGAGTCTCGCGTTAACCCTGAATTACGCGAGAGATGGGCAGGCACACAAACTAAAGACGAAAAAACCTTCGCCCGCTATGGAATGCGAAAATCTTCACTGTTGGACTACACTTACATGGGTGATTTGGTCGGGTTAATCAACAATCAGTGGCCACTCTTTGAAGATATTTTGGGCGCAGGCAAGGCAGCCAAACAAGAGTTTACACGGGTGACAGAAGCGGTAATTCGTGTCCGAAACCCTCTGGCGCACAACAGGGATGTGCCTCTCAATGAATTACGCCGGGCTGATGTTTACTGTGCTGATTTGCTAATGCTTCTCAGGGGGCCATGATTTCCTATTTGGGCAAAATCTTAAATAATAGTCGTCTACTCAAACGGCCGTACCATCTCAATCTCATACACTTCCGCTAAAGAAACGTCTATCTCATCCAGTGCCTTCTGAACATCGCGTGTTATCAACGCCACTGTATCGGGCGCCAATGTCACGTCAACTTCCTGCCCCTCCATTAACTCAAGCACGACGTGCAAAACCTTGTCTGGATTTGTATCAGCCTGTTTCATGTTTCTCGCTCCTTGTAAGATCCTTCTTCTGTTTCAACCAGATGCAGACGTAAGGCGGTGTACACATCAGGCACTAACATCCGTATCTCTTCCTGTACTTCAGGAGACACTTCCGTCAAAGCCACGCTCTCACCACGTCGCCAGGCATCAACCACCCGACTTGTGCGATCTGATAAGGTTGTAGACCCCGCCTGTTCACATTGCTCGATATAACGCTGGACCTGGCTCAATACGTTGGCTAACGGCCGTCCCTCCAGCAAATAATCCTTGTCTATTTCTGACACATCCATCTGGGCCAATCTGGAAAACCACGTCTCATAAGGTACGTCTTTCAACAATTGCCCAATGAGAACACTATCGTAAAACCCCTGACGCAACTCGAAAAAATCATCGAACAGAAACTGAAATGCCTGCCAGCTCCTGTCACTGATTTGTTCATGCCGCCACCGATAACGCTGATGCGTGTCATTGACCCAACACCAGAAATCAGCAGGAAAACCTGGTAAACGGTAGGCTCCTTCGCCTTTGACAACCAGGGCAAATGTTTGCAATACTAACGCCAGCAGCTCCACCTTCATACCCAACTGAGTCTCAAGATCAAGCCTTACACGTTGGCGATAGTTGTCTGCTGTCATTTGCAAAGAGACAAGCTCTTTGGCCGTCGCCAATTGTTCTTGTAACTTTTTCGTTTCACTGCCGGTCGCTGTTCCGTACCGGCATAAGTCGAAAGCTATCATGCCAATATCGCGCGTTAGCGCGATGCCATCCTGTGCTTCATCTACTCCTTCCAGATAAATGGGCAGGCGCACATCCAGATACGTTTTGCGCCAGCGTAGCGCGCCACGCGGCTTGGCTACATGCTCCCGATATATCCAGTCAATGGGCTGCACAGTGCGCAGCCAACGTGCCGCACCCTGACGCAAGGACCGCAGCATCTGCCGGTTGACCGACTTGCCCAGAAGCCAGTCTCTAACAACCATCTGGCTTTCGTCCTCAATGATCAGGCTGCTCGTTGCTTCGCGGGGCTGGTAAAAACGAATGAGAGGCTCAACGGGAATTGCCCTTTGTTCTGCGGTAATGGCGAAGGCCAGCAGCAGAGTTCCCGGCAGAGCAATCAGATTATCACTGTCTGGCTCCAACAAAGGTCCGTAAAACTCGCACAAACGCGCCAGACGACTGTCTTCCACTCTGGCGATATATTCCGGCCGAGCGAAATCTACCAGCACATCCAACGGGTCTTCACCCGTGGTAGTGCGCCGCAATATCTCGTGCAGATACCGAACAAAATACCGTACTTTCCCTTTACCCGCAGGCAAAGCGCGGTAAATGCGCACCAGCGCTTCCCGCGTGAATGGGAAATAGGGCAGGCCCGGTACAGTGTTGTCATTCATCTCTGTCAGATAGCGAGATGCAAACTCATCACAGTTTGCTTCGGTTAAGACGTAAGACTCCTTGCCCGTTTCATCTGACAACCACATTTTCCCGACACGGTCATCTATCGTGTCCAGATGGCTGATGCGCTGCAACAATCCGCGGCCGCGCAAGCTATCTTCAAACGCGGCTGGCGTTAGCCCTAAAACAACGTCCCAGTTACCTGCTTCCAACGTCAGGAGGTAATCCAGTAGATCAGTGGCAAAGATATTAAGGGATTGCACCAAATCGTCCACCAGCAAAAGAGGCCGCTGTCCCTGTTCTGCCTGACAATGATACGAAATACGCTGCATCGTTTCAGCCAGCGATAGACCTTCCAGCAGATGGTCACGAAAAGCGGTGGTCAATTGATGACGGAACTGTTCGTAAGCTACCGGAACGGGCAGGGATGTTTCTCGAAGAATAGCCGACCAGGTTTCCTGACCAATCAGCTCCACGCCCATAGACTCGTCTATATCTCCTGGTTCAAACGCCAGGATTCTGTCTACGTGTGGTTGCAGCGCATTCAGCAAGCGGTAGAAAAGAGCGTTGATCAGGTCATCCGAATCGAGAAGGTTCTCCAGAGCGAACAAGAGAATCATTTTAGTGACCGTGCGCGATTTCTGCCGAGCGGCACTCCAGCGCTGTGTCGTCGTTTCGTTGAGAAACTGATTGGGCAACAAAGTCAGGAAACGATTGACGATGCTAAGAACATCTAGCTCATGGCGCGAAATACGCACCATTACCTGGCCCCGCTGCGGTTCTTCCTGGAGGATGCGCGTCTCTAGCCATTTAATCAGCTCCGATTTTCCCGATCCCGGGGCGCCGTACAACACCCAGATGCGGTTGCCCAAACCATTCTGTTGCCCCAGAACACGCCGCAGTAACGCATCCTCTGTCAACATTTCGAGATGGCCGTTAGGCTGATAGCTGCGCATGGTCATGGGATAGTGGGTGCGCAAAAAGAGATCGGCGCCCAATAAATACCGTTGGTCGGCAGTGGGCGCAAAGATAGATAGGTTACTACTCAAGCCCCACCCCCGTTGCAAAGAAGATAACGTAACCGCTGTTCCGCGAAATAGGGCTTGTTGGGTGCATCCTGATAAGGGCGCATTAAGATGTTTCGCTGCTGATGTAAGTACCACAACGGCTGACCAACTGCGTGCGCCAGGTTGCCGGTTTGTGTCTGGTGGGGTAAATAGCCCGCCAGGTGCTCTTCCAAAAAGTCCTGGATAAACCCCTCGCGTCTATCCCACACGACGAGAATTTCTTGTAACAGGGTGGGGGAATAAACGCATTGAAACCCATCGCCGATGCGTCGCCCTATACCCAGGTAAGCCATTACTCGTTTCCAGGAACGGATTTTTTCCTGACTGAGACCGCCTAACTCAGCGACAGGTCGCAACTTGTTCGCCTCGGTGTGAACGTCACTCACGTACAGATGATTCGGTTTGATAAAAAGCTCTTGTAGCAGCAGCAAGTACAACGAATCTAATTCGTGGTTAGGCGTGATTTTTCGACTGGCAAGCGCCTGCAAACGAGCAATCACGGTTAACCGGAAGGAGGTTGTTGGCCTTTCCGGTTCCCCCAGACAAAACCCATCGCGGTCTTCGATCAGAAAAGCGGCGACGAGAAAGGAGAGAGCGTCGTCAATGCTTTGGGGTGAAACAGCTCGCTTGTCTTTATAGTCTGGAAGACAGGCCTGATAAATCGCCTGGCGCGAGACCGGCTTCGTATTCTGAGCCACAAAGGTGTAGACGACTTCCAGTTCTGGACCGGATACAGGACGAAATAGCATGATCTCTCCAGGTTAGCGAACCATTGACGCAGATCGCTACGTGTGCTAGTTTACACAGTGGTTAACGTGTTCGCAATAAAGAACAAGATGTGACATGGACTTCTACGTAAGTTGGTATCCCGGAGATCCCCTTTATCCCGTCTACGATCCAGATTGCGCCTTACTGGTGAGTATTACGTCGGTGGCTCAAGACTGGACAATTGATCGTCTGGCAACGCTTCCGCGCCGACTGCTGATAGATAGCGGTGGTTACCGCTTTGCGATTGCCCCTGACGATGCTTTATCACCCAAGCAAGTGCTACAAAGGCAACTGGCGCTGCTGAACGGGGCGACAATTCCGACGATCATCTGCGCTCGTGATTATCCCCTACTCGACAAATCTATCAGCCCCAATGAGCGGGATAAAAGTATTACCCAAACAATAGCCTTTGCTTATGAGCTAAAGACTCTTATTAACCAGAATGGACTGGAACACCACGTTACACCGATGGCCGTTATCCAGGGCAATGATGAGGATTCATTGGCTTACTGTGCCAGAGAGTTGCAGGCTATCGGCTTTCCCTTGTACGGGATAGGTTCACTGGCGGAGTTACGAAAGCACAACCTGATTATGGAACGAGTGAAGGTTGTGGCCAACATCATTGGCCCGGAGAAGCTGCACATCTTTGGTATCGGCGCAGTGCAAACAGCGCAGACTTTCCAGAAAATGGGTATCCACTCCCTTGATTCTTCACGACCGGCTAAAGCCGCCGCTTACAATGAGGTTCTTTACAGTAATCCCTATCGTCGTTTTGGGATTTTGGAACCTCCGTCAATTCCGCTAAAAGGTCGCATTGCGCCGCATAAACGATTAAGCGCTCCTTTGCACTGCCACTGCCCCATATGCCAGGAAGATGCAACACGGATATTGGGTGTCGGCAAGCGTAGCCATATCCGCGACCGGGCCTTGCACAACTATTACCATCTCAAAAAGGCTTTTCTTAGCCAAAACTAAGTCCCTGCCATTCGTCCATCTCACTGTTACTGCTATAATCAGTTTCATGCCGGTGGCAGAAAAGGGTTACACGACCCGTACCCGGCTTACCAAAACTGCGGTATTTTGTGCCCCGTTTCCTTTCTACCGCAACAAAGTCTTGGCTTGTCACAATGCCTGCTGCTGCTCCGGCAGTTGTCACGCAGTGGCAAGCGTCAGCACGACAAGGAAGTGAACAAATATGATAGATTCAGTCGTCATTGTCAGTGGGGGAATGGACAGCGTGACCCTGCTGCACTATTTGATCAAAATAGAAAAGCGTAACCCGGCGGTAATCACCTTTGGTTACGGACAAAAACATGACAAGGAAATTGAGTACGCCAGGGCACAGGCAACCGCGCTTGGTTGCGAGAACCATCTGGTGCTAGATTTAGCGCTGCTGCGTCCGCTCTTTGCCAACTCGGCATTGGTATCACTGGAAACGGCCGTGCCCAACATCCAGGATGTTCTTGGCGATCCACAGCCACCAACCTATGTCCCTAACCGCAACATGATTTTCCTGGCTCTTGCTGCTGCTTTCGCTGAAACGCAAGACGTCAGCGATATTTTTTATGGCGCACAACGCCACGATGTATACGGATATTGGGATACGACTCCTCAATTCCTGGAGCAATTGAACCAGGTTTATAAACTCAATCGCCGAACGCCGGTGACAATCCTTGCTCCTTTCGTTCAGTATTCCAAAGCAGATATTTTGCGTCAGGGTCTCGAAATGGGTGTGGATTACGGCCTCACCTGGTCTTGTTACGAAGGGCGCGAGATGGCTTGCGGCCAATGTCCCACTTGCGCCGAAAGACTCAAAGCCTTTGAGGAAATGGGCCTGATGGACCCCTTGCCTTATGCAGTATGATGGCGCGCCTTTTGGCAAGAGTGTCCCGATTGTGATGTGCTTGATGATTGCCTGACAGCAGCAGTGATCTGGACACTCTCAACTTAGCGAAGCAAACCGAAACATAATTCTGAAGGAGAAAGGTATGATTTACGTTGTCATGTATCTGGTGGCGATTGTTCTGGCGAATTTGACGGTGGCCGCTTTTGGCCCCAACATGGTCATCATCAATGCTTTTCTGTTCATCGGGTTGGATCTGACAGCGCGAGACCGGCTACATGATGCCTGGCGGGGCAATCGTTTATTCGTGAAGATGGCTGCTTTAATCGCCGTCGGATCCCTACTGTCCTGGGTACTCAATCGTAACGCAGGACAGATTGCGCTGGCTTCATTCGTTGCTTTTGCCGCCGCCGCTACGGTAGACGCTGTCGTCTATCATGTGTTGGGCAAATACCCTCGTTGGTTGCGTATCAATGGCAGTAATATTCCCAGCGCTCTGGTTGATTCGTTGGTCTTTCCTACTTTGGCGTTTGGCGCTTTTCTGCCGTCTATTGTTTTGGGCCAGTTCATTGCCAAGGTGCTTGGAGGATTTGTATGGTCTCTGGTTTTTCGGTGGACAGAGCAGCGGACAATGGCTAAAGCCAAACAGCCAAGTTAATATAACCAACAGGGCTTGAGGGCTGCAATCCATCATCTGCCTGTTTTCCTATCGCCAACGATGAAATAGCGTATCCTGGTAAACGGCCGTTTGTCTTCAACTCCTTTACTAAACCGCCGATTTTGACCCGATGTACATCATAATTTGCTGCATCAGTTCCACCCAGGAAACTCCATTCACCGTCACTTTTGAAATCGGCCATAGGAAACGCGGCGCCCAGTGACGCCGGGAATGGGTCGGGATGTCAATGATGATGTGCAAAGCCCAGGCTCCAAGCACGCGACGTGGCAAACGGCCGTTTCGCCAATAGATAAACCAGGCCACCAGGACGAGCAAAGGCAGGCTATGGAAGACGTGATGCCCTCCTTCCATCCAGGTAGGCGGATCCGGCCATTCTTGAGTTTTTAATGCCAATCCTAACTGACCCCGCCTTATTACCCAGGCGGGATACGTCAGGTAGAACGGCGCGTCGGGCAAGACACCAGCCAGGAGTACAATTGGCTCTCGCCCAAAAACTTTTGCGGTAACTATAAGGTGAGTCAAGGGATCCATGACTGCCTTTTTCCATTTGTCTCGTTGTCGCCAAGCGGTACGTCAGCGTCTGGTCGGGCCAAACAATCCGCCTGGTGTGCTTTCGTCCATAAACCGGGCGGAGTGAAGGTCGTTTCATTCTGCCCGGAAAAGGGCAACGGCCGTTTCCATCCTTTCATAGGTGTAACCATGGGCTCCCAATCCAAACAAAGTTGGTGGAACGTGCTACCGCGCGAGAAGAGGGCGGGCGCGTTTGCAGCAAACGACCCCTACCGGTCACCCGCCGGGAACACTGGTCAGTGGCCTTGATGAGATGGCCACCACCACCCGAAAACCGAGATAGGCGGCTCGGAGGTCTGGGTTAAGGTTGTAGCGGAAGGCCGCGCGCGCGAGGTCCGGGCCGCGGTGCCACGAACCGCCGCGCAACACGCGGGAGTCCCGGCTTTGGTCTACGCCATCCGCTTCCGGTTCGCCATATTTGTTCCGACACCATTCCCATACATTGCCGCTCAGGTCATATAGTTCCAACGCCTCATTTTTACCGGATGGATACAAGCCAACGGCCGTTGGCTGCCCAATCCTCCCCTCGTCTATGTTCGCCCAGTCTGTGTTAAAGCGGCTGCCCCAGGGGTAAAAACGGCCGTCAGGATACCTTGCCGCCGCTTCCCACTCAAACTCATGCGGCAGACGAATGTCCATCTCTAGCTTATCGCTCAGCCAGCGGCAAAAGGCCACCGCCTGATACCAGCTTACCGTCTCGCGGGGATGATTGGCGTAAGGAAATTCGGGTTCAGAAAACTGTCGTTCGTCATCGGGCATACCATCCCACCACTTCGGTTCATCCCGGTCGGGCGCATCCACAAAGCATTTAAACTGGGCGTTGGTGATGGGATAACGCGCCAAACAAATATCATGCGGGATGGTCACTTGCTGCTGTGTAAGGCTCACATAAGCCTCTTCGTCCCCTCCGATTGTGTAGCGCCCGGCTTCCAGCCAATTTCCCCAGGCAATGTCCGGTAGCTTTACCTCGCCGCGCTCCACCACGCCTACACCGGGGCGGGTATCTTCAAGCCAGCGCCCCAAGGCGTGGCCGGCTTGGGCCCGATGCGCTGGTTTCAGGCTGCTTTCGGCCACCAACGCCGCCTCCAGCCAAGCACGCCCGCCCGCTTCCACCAGCACAAAAGGATGTTCCACCTCCTTGCCACGCACAAAACGCATGAAGTTGGTTTCATGAATGGTCTGCGCCGCCAGAACAGCGCAAAACAACTGCCATTCGGACACATCCGACCGCGGCTGCCCGGCCGTCAGCCGCTCCACCAGCGATTTCACCCGGTAAGCGTCGGCGCGTGCCTGCCCCGCCGCCAGCAAGAAAATTTCCCGCCACCAGGCGGTATCACGCTGTAACCGCCTGTACAGCCCCTCCACCGGGTCATCTGGCAGCGACCAGACGTGGGCCGCCGCCAGATACTCCTGAAACGTGCGGTGAGGGAAGACGTAGGTGAAATGCTCTCTGGCTTGCAGCAGCCCAGATCGCTGTTGGATGTAGTCCGTCACTTCTTTGGCCCGGTCGTAGCTGCCCACCAAGGGCAGCAATCCCTCCCACAATTCGTCACGGCCAATGTCGGCGGCCTGTTCATCCCGGTTGCGCTGCCCTTCCTGCCGCTCGTGGGCGGCGAAGGCGATCGCTTCCAACACGCTGCGCACCTCTTCCCGCCGCAAATCCAGGCGGGCGATGATGCCGGGTTCCACCTGCCGCGAACCATCCGGTCGCCGCACCAGTCGGTTTTCCCAATGGGAAAGGAGCAGATTGATGGCCCGGTCGTACAGGTCGGCGCGGTTTTCCGGCAGGTCTCCATATCGGCCATGTACTTGGGCCATCAGGGTGAGCAGCAGCGGGTATTGACCCAATTCGCGCAAATGGGGCTTCGCCAGCACCGCGTCGGCCAGCCGTTTCGCCTCTTGCGCCTGCTGCGGCAAGTCCCACTTCTGGCGCGGGCCGGTGACGCGATACCACGTTTCCGTAAACTGCCGGATTTGCCCCTCCTTGAACAAGGCCAGGTCAATCACCGGAAATTGTGCTTCTGGCAGCCGCCAGGCGTCGTCTTTTTTGTAGGCATACTCGCGGCAGGTCACGATGACCTTGCAGGTGTCCAGCGGCCCGGCGAAGTCGGCGATGGTTTGTTTGATCAGGCTGCGACGGCCGTCTACCACGCTCTCCGGCACTTCATCCAGGCCATCAAAGAAGATGACGCCACCATCCGCCAGCAGTTTTTCTTTGACAGAACTGTACGCCTCCCGGCAGCCCCAATCGGGGAAGAGCTTTTCTTCCAGGTAGCGCCAGACCAGCCCGGCTTTGGTGTCGGGCTGGTTGTCGCCTACAGTGTCGGCCAGCCAGGCGGCAAAGCGGCGCAGGACGATGCGCACCGGCAGCAGCGGCGTCTCCGGCCAATCCGGCAGAGCGGTGGGGCCACCGGCAAGGCGCTGCCGCGCCAGGGTGGTTGCCAGGTAGTTGACCAGGGTGCTTTTGCCGCCGCCGGGATAGCCGAGGATGACAACTCGTGGCAAAGCGCCGGTGACGGAAACGGCCGTGAGAGGCTGTGTCTCTTTTTCTTCTTTGGGGGAACGGCCGTGCGCTGTCTCGTCGGGGAATCTTCGCAGCGCCTCGGCCACCGTCTGGCCGGGCGCGCGCCGGATCACCTGCGTCCCCCACGCCGCGTACAGGGTGGTGAACACATCGGTCAGCCGCACCTCGCCGCCCTCGTCATCCAGGAAACGCTCATCCACTTCCGCCAGGTCCAGCCGGTTGCACTGGTCAATCAGGGTTTTCAGATAAGCCGTCTCCCAGGTCTGCTTTTCGGCGCGGCCGCCCCACTGAAACACGGTTTGCTGCTGGATGATCTGCGGCCCGCTGACCACATTTTCGGCCACGATCCGGCCGGCCTGGATGCCTACGTGTTGGCCGGGTGAGGCTTGCAGCGCTGCCACCATTTGCCGCATCAAGACCACCATCTGCTGCTGCAAAGCGGTTTGCGCCCAGCCTTGATGCACCTGGATGATGGGTTGCAGCGCGGTTTCAGCCGCGGCCGTTTCCAGAAAGGCGGCTTCAAAGGCGGCCACCGCTTCGGGGAAGCGCAGGCCGGGCAGCGTCTCCGGGTCGTAGCCGGCCGCCTCGAATAACTCTTGCAGATCAGCCACCGACAACCGCTGCACGCTGACCAGCCGTGCCACCTCTTTGGCCACGTCGGCCTGGCCGAAGAAGTCGGTGAAGATGTCGCTGAGCAGCGCCGTCTGTTCCGGTTCATCCTGGCTGGCCCGGCTGACCATGCCCAGGATGCCCGCCTGCACACAGCGCTGCAAAGCTCGCGCTGTCTCGTCGCCCGGCCATTTGTCGGCCATGCGCCGCGCCACTTTGGTGATGATCGGGGCGCTCAGTTCGGCGGCCAGGTTGCTTAAATAATCGGCGGTGAATGCGTCCATCGGTGTTCCTGCCGTAATCCGTGTTCCGTGTTCCGTATACCGTATGCCCTTGGCATTTACGCGGCCTACGGATTACGGGTTACGGTATACGGTACTCGTTTCTTTAGCCGCCGAACAGTTTGACGGCAATCTGGTACAGCGCAGCGGCAACCGGGGCCAGCTTGATGAGAGCGATGCCCACCTTCCCGGCGGCCTGCGCCGCGCCGGCGCTCTCGGTGAGGATTTCGGTGGCCGCTTTGAGCTTGCGCACCACCCGGCTGCCCTGCGGTGCAGGTGCGGTCAGTTCTTTCTCCGCCGCCGCCAAATCGGCCTGCACATCATCGGCGTCACCCGCGTTCGGGAAATCGCCGGCGGCGATGGCCGCGGCCAACTGCTGCTGGAGGGCGGCGATTTCCTGGCGCAGGTCGTTGGGCGTGGCCTGAGACGGGTCGGCGATGTATTGCAGCCCGGCGACCACATTCTTAGCCTTGATGCTGTCGGCTTTGATGCGGCCGCTGCCCAACGCTTTCGCCAGTTCGACAAGGTCGGCGGAGTCGGCCGCCGCGCCGCCGATTTGCTGCATCCCCTGCACCACGTTATCGGCCTCGATGGTACCAGCCTGGATGCCGCCCACGCTGCCGCTGTCGCCGGTGATGATGCTGCCGCCGACATTGCCGCGCACGCTGACGCCACGCTCGCCCACGGCCGTGCTCCCCACGCCCTGTACCACCACCCCGCTGCCGGACACGGCGGCAGAATAGGTTGTGCCGGTCAACTGCGCGGCCAACTCCGCTTTCTTCTCCTGCAAGGGAGCGACCATCGCCTGGAACTGAGCCGGCGACAACGTGCCGCGTAACGACTCCAGGTCGGCCAACTGCTTTTCTACGGCGGCTAACTGTGTTTGTAGCGTTTGTTTATCCACGAGAAGGCTCCTTTTGCGTCTATGCTGACGCGCTAACGAGATTGGGAAACACGCGGCCAGGCCACAAAGTCGCGTTGCGCCCGGCACAACTGTAACAATGCTTCCAGGCGGTTTTGCCGGTAGCAGTGCAGAATCAGGGATTCGGCGAACTGCGGGCGGGTGCTGCCCGGCAGGTCGTCGTGGGAAATGCCCAGGTCAAGGGCCAGGGTATGGAGTTCGCTGAGGCTGAAATACTGCCCCAACAACTGGCGCAGGGGTGTCAGTTCCGGCGGCAGGGCGGCCACATCTCCCACAGCCGAAACGCCATAGACAATGGTGGTCGTATTGCCATCACCGGTGATGATAGGGCCGACGACGCTGCTGCTGCTGACGTTGACGCCGCGCTCGCCCACGGCCGTGTTCCCCACGCCCTGCGCGATTGCCCCGCTGCCGGACACGGTGGCGGAATAGGTTGCGCCGGTCAGGTTGCTTTCCAGTTCCGCTTTCTTCTGGCGCAGGGGGGCCAGCGCCGCCTGTAACTGCTCGGCGGACAAGACGCTGCCCATCCCCTCCAGGTTGGCGATTTGCTTCTCGATTTCGGTCAACTGCTGCTGTATTTCCGGCTTGTCCATGACAGGCTCCTTGACTGGTTTTGCCCGTAGTATACTCAATTTCCCCGGTCTGATATAGGCTAAATCGGCATTGAAGCCGGAGGAATGGGATGACTGCCCAACAACTGCCGGCGCAGCCCCCAGGTATCCCCATACCGCACGTGGTTGATCCAGCCCTGCACGCTGGCATCTAACTCAGCAAACGAAATCTCGCCGCGCCGATAGAGCGTGATGTTGCGCATCAGCCGGCGCCGAAAACCACCGACGTTGCGCTGTTTCAGGCAGCGATGGGTGGAATACACGACAAAGCCTAACCAGGGAATGCCCATGCTGACCGGCTGCGCCTGGGCGCAGCCGGCATGGACGGTCAGGCGCAACGTTGCCAGGAAGTTTGTTACCGCTTCGCCCCACTGCGTTAACTGCCGTTTGTTGTCGGAGAACAGGGCCATATCATCTACATAGCGGAGATAAGCCGGGCATTCCATGCGGCGGGTGATGAACCAGTCGAGCGGGTTCAGGTAGCAGTTGCTCCAAAACTGGCTGGTGAGGTTGCCGATGGGTAAGCCTCTTTGGCGCAGGCTGTCCAGTAGCGTATCGCCGGGGAAGTAGACCATGTCGTATTCGTCGGCCAGTACGCCTTCGCCAGAGCGCAGAATCGCGTCAATCAGGTGGCGCACTTGCTCATCGTGGATGACTTTGGCTAACTCGTCTTTCAGAATCGCATGGTCGAGCGAGGGGAAATGCTGCACGATGTCCAGCCGCAGCACATAGCGATAGCGCCGGGCGTATTGCTGTAGCTGGTCAATGGCGCGATGCGTGCCTTTGCCGGCGCGATTGGCGTAGCTGTGGGGATGAAAAAGCGCCTCGAACAGTGGCTCGATGACGTTGCACAAGGCATGATGTACCACCCGGTCGCCAAAAGGGGCGGCGCTGATCAGCCGTCGCTTGGGTTCATGGATGATAAAATGCTGGTAAGGGCCTGGCGCATACGTGCCGGCGATTAGTTCGTCCTGGAGAGCCAGCAGCCGGTCAGCCAGCCGGGATTCAAATGTGGCCGCCGCTGCCTTGCCTCGTTTGCCCCGCGCTGCTTTGCGATATGCTTCCAGTAGATTTTCCCAACTCACCACACGAGGAAACAAGATGTCGTCTAACTCTGAAATGGTCATTTTTACCCGAACTTATGATTTACTTCACTGGCTGCTGCCCAAGAGTGAACGTTTTCCCAAACTGTACCGCAGCACGGTCACGCAGCGATTGACGGCTGCCGCCCTCGATTTTCAGGAATCACTACTGGAGGCGCAGGGGTATCAGGACAAAATCCGCCTACGCCACTTACGCGCCGCCGACATTCATCTGAGCAAAGTGCGGCTGTATCTGCATCTGATTTACAAATGGGGCTGGCTGTCGCCCGGTCAGTATGAACACGTCAGCCGTATGGTGGCCGAGATTGGCAAACTCCTTGGCGGTTGGATACGGCAAACGGAGGGTGGGTAGCCCAGGACAGGCGGCCAGGCTGCCCTGTGCTGTTGGAGCGGGTACGGCGGGAGCAAATCCAGACCGCACCCCATTTTTTATCTATGCCTGCCACCGGCAGCGCTCCATACCGCCAGTTCGTGGACAGACGGGACCTGCCTGCGCCATCTCATCATCTTCCCGATCCGCGTCTCACAAACCGTAGTCGGTGAGCATAAACTGGAAGCAGCAGCTTATGGTGGAACTGCCGCTCGACCCTGCGCCATCACCGGTCGGCCAGGCCGGAGCGTGCAAAAGTCCAGGGAAGGGGAACGTTGGGAAACGCCATGCCCTTCTGGGATAAGAGATAAGGTGTGGAAAAACGCACCACCACCACCCGAAAACCGTTGTTGTCGTTGCGGTTGTCTGGGTCGTTGTTGTTGCGGTAGGCCGCGCGCGCGTTGTCCTGGTTGTTACCCCACGAACCGCCGCGCACCACGCGGGAGTTGCCAGGCGGCCCCAGGTATGGTTGCCCATACTTGCAGCTATTTGTAACGCAATTTGGCAAACCACGCTACAGAAAAATTTTTCGGATCGCGCGATAGCGCGAGAAGAGGCGGGACTCCCTACCGGTCGCCCGCCAAGAACAGTGATCAGTGACCTTGATGAGATGGGGAAAAACGCACCACCACCACCCGAAAACCGAAGTTGTCGAGGCGGTTGACTGGGCCGAAGAAGTCGCGGGAGGCCGCGCGCGCGCCGACCTGGCCGTTACCCCACGAACCGCCGCGCACCACGCGGGAGGCTGTGTTTATGCTAACCACCTCTGGTTCCAAGTTGCTGTCAGGCTTGTTGTATTCGTTCCGACACCACTCAAACACATTACCGCTCAGGTCATACAGGTCCAGGGCCACATTTTTGCCGGAGGGGTACAGACCAACGGCCGTTGTCTGCCCCACCCTATCCCCTTCATATGTATTCGCTTTCGTCGCATTAAACTCCGGCCCCCAGGGGTAAATCCGTTCCTGCACGGCCTCATGCGGCCAACGCGCCGCCACCTCCCACTCAAATTCGTGGGGCAAGGTAATGGTGTACTGTTTCAGGTCGCCGGTCAGCGGTTCGGCCGGCAGCAGACCGTCATGCAGCTTTTGGGTCAGCCAGCGGCAAAACGCCATTGCTTGATACCAGCTTACCATCTCGCGGGGATGGTTGGCATAGGGAAATTGGGGTTCGCTAAATTTCCGTTCGTTGTCCGGTATACTTTCCCACCATTTGGGGTTGTCCCGGTCAACAGCGTCCACAAAGCACTGGAACTGAGCATTGGTAACGGGGTAGCGGGCCAGCCGATATGGCCGTTGAATGGGCGCTTGACGCGGTTTTTCGTCGCTGTGAGGGCTTTTGTCATCGCCAATCGTGTACGTTGCGGCCGGTATCTCTTTACTCCAGATAATGTCCGGCAGTTTGACGCCGTTTTGCTCAACGGTACCCACCCCCGGCCGGTCATCGCCCAACTGCGCCAGCCACTGCCCGGCTTCACCGCGCAGCTTCGGCGGCAGCACATCCTCGGCCACCAGCGCAATCTTCAAGCGGGTCTGGACACGGCGATAAAAGGCGGCAAAGCTATCACTGTCCAGCGGCCCATTCCCGGATTGCTCCGCCTGTTGCTTTTCCAGTTCCACGTAGTAGTGGAAGTTGGTTTCCACCAGCGCCTGAGCCGCAATCATCAGCCACGGGGCATTGCGCCGCGTTATCGTCTCCTCCGGCGGCAGCAGCGCCTGCACCAAAAACTGGATGTTGTCGGCCACTTGCATACTGGCGGCGCTCAGTAAGAACACTTCCCGCCACCAATCCGGCGCGTCACGCACGTGTTTAATCAGCTTCGGCTGCCAGCCGGCGATGTTCTGCAAATGCTGCCCGGCCAGATATTCCTGGTACGTGCGATGCGGGAAGGTAAACACCCCCTCGCCCTTGTCCACCAGCAAACCGGTGCGATGCTGGATGTAGATGATGATTTCTTCCACCCGTTTCAGGCTGTCAAACTGCGGCAGCAAGGCGTCTTTCAACTGCTGGTAGGTGATTTCCACCGCCGGACCATCAGCCGCCGATTCGCTCCCGGTCTGGCGCTGGTCGCGGTGGCCTTCGTAAGCCAGTCTCGCCAGCACATCGCGCAATTTCAGCGTGGGCAGGCCATCCAGCCACAGTATCTTCTCGTCGGGCACCTCGGCCCCAGGATTGTCGTCGAGCTGGAGGCGGTTTTCCCAACGAGCCAGCAGTAAATCTACAGTCTGCTTGTACAACTCGGCCCGGTTGTTGGGCAACATCGCCTCCACGCCGCTGCTGTCTACCTGGGCCATGAGCGTCAGCAGCAGCGGCGACGCCGCCAGCCGGCGCAAGTGCGGCCGGCCCAAAATCGTGCGCGTCAGCCGGGAAGCCCGCAGATGGAACTGCTCCTGGCTCCAATCGCGCCGCGGCCCCATCACCTGCGTGTACCAGGCGGTGATAAACGCCTCAATCTGCGGGTCGTCGAAGGGAGCCAGGCGCACGACTGCGAACTGGTCATCGGGCAGCCGCCACTTCGCGTCCTCATAGGCGTAGGGACGGCTGGTGACAATCACCTGGCACTTATCTTCATCGGCGGCGAAGCGGGCTACCGCCCCCTTGATGACGGCCCGCCGCATCGCCACGTCTCGAATCTCGTCCAGGCCATCGAAAAAGAAAACGCCCCCCTCTTTGATGAGCGTCTGGCGCAGGCCGTTATAGCTGTCACTGCACCCCCAACGCCCCAACAGGTAGGCCAGATAGTCCCACACGTCGCCGGTTTCCCCACGCCGCTTTTCTCTGGTCAGCCAATCGGCGAAACGACGCAAGACAATACGCACCGGTAGCGGGGCAGGGGCGGTAGGCCAGTGGCGCAGGGTGACGCCTTCGTCGCCGCGCCGCTGCCGCGCCAGTTGGGTCGTGATGTGGTTGACCAGGGTGCTTTTGCCGCCGCCCGGCTGCCCTAGAATGACCAGCCGCCGCACGCCGGCCACGGCTTCGGTGGCGGTGATGGGCAGCCGCTCTTTTTCCGACTGCGCCATCTCTCGTTTATCGGCGTCGCGGCCTTTCTGCCGGGAGGATGTCGGGCGCAGCACGTCGGCCACAGTCTCATCTTCGCTACGGCTGACGCCTTCCAGGTAGAGGGTGGTAAAGACGGCGTCAATGGCGAGGGAATCGGCCGTGGCTTCGCTGGCCGACAGGGTGGTGAGGTCCAGGCCGCCGCAGCGGGTGATGAGGGCCTTGAGATAGTGGCTTTTCCAATGGTCGGGGTAGTCGGGCGATGGTTTTTCCGGCTTCAACTCGTAGATTATCTGCGTGCCGCTGACGACGTTGGTGGCGGTGATGGTGTCGGCGGCGATGCCGACGATGTCGCGCAGGGCTATCTGGCGCAGCACGCCCAGGATTTCTCGCAGCAGCCCGGCCTGTTCTGTGAGCAGGCGTGTTTGCTGCAAAAGCTGCGCCGCCTGAATCGTCTCCCGCAGACTTTCTTCTTCTGTCGCTTGCAGCAAGAAGATGATTTCAAAGTCGGCCATGGCCGCAGCGAAGTCGAACCGGTCTTGAGCGGGATAACCGGCGCTGGTGAATAGATAGTGCAGTTCGTCTACGTCGAGCCGCTGTCCGCGCAGCAGCCGGGAGAGTTCCCTGACAACATCCGGCCGGTGGAAGAAGGTGTCTGTGGTTTGCAGCAGTTCCACGTACACCGGTGCAGCGGTTTGAGCGCGGCGCAAAAAGGCAACCAGGCCGGCGTCGAGGCAGCGGTGCAGCGCCTGTTCACGAGGCGTACCGTGAATCTGCTCTCCGACACGCTTACCCCAGGCTTCAACAATGAGTGCGCCGAGTTCGGCCGCTAAGTTGGCGAGAAAGTCACCAAAGGTTGATGGTATCAACTGGTTTCCCTCCATTTTTCCATGATGCTGTTCTTTGAGAACAGCGAAAACGCAAAATTTTTGCGGATCGCGCGATAGCGCGAGAAGAGGGCGGGACTCCCTACCGGTCGCCCGCCAAGAATAGGGGTCAGTGATCAGGGTGATGAGATGGGGAAAAACGCACCACCACCACCCGAAAACCGAAGCCGTCGAAGCGGAGGTCTGGCGAGTCGAAGAAGCGGGCGGCCGCGCGCGCGTAGTCCTGGGAGTGACGCCACGAACCGCCGCGCACCACGCGGGAGGCCCCACTATCGTCTACCGCATCCTCAGCCGGGCTGTCATATTTGTTCCGACACCACTCAAACACATTGCCGCTCAGGTCATATAGGTCCAGAGCTACATTTTTGCCAGAGGGGTACAGGCCAACGGCCGTTGTCTGCCCCACACTATGCCCTTCACGAGTGTTTGCTTTAGCCGCATTAAATTCCGGCCCCCAGGGATAAATTCGTTCCTGCACGTCCTCATTCGGCCAACGGGCCGCCACCTCCCACTCATATTCATGGGGCAGGGTAATGGTGTACTGTTTCAGGTCGCCGGTCAGCGTCTCGACCGGCAGCAGACCGTCATGCAGCTTTTGAGTTAGCCAACGGCAAAACGCCATTGCCTGATACCAACTTACTCTCTCACGGGGATGGTTGGCATAGGGAAATTCCGGTTCGCGGAATTTCCGTTCGTTATCCGGTATGCCCTTCCACCACGCCTGGTCATCCCTGTCAGGAGCATCTACGAAACACTGAAACTGAGCATTGGTAACGGGGTAGCGTGCCAGGCGGTACGGCCGCTGAATCTTTACCTGACGCGGTTTCTCACCGCCACTCCCCTTGTTATCCCCAATCGTGTACGTTCCGGCCGGTATCTCCGCACTCCAGATAAAGTCCGGTAGTTTGATGCTGTTTTGCTCAACGACGCCAACGCCTGGCCGGTCGTCGCCCAGGCGGGCCAACCATCGCCCTGCTTCCGCCCGCGCCTTGGGCCGCAGGACGGTTTCGGCTACCAGCGCGGCTTTGAGCCAGGCTTGCACGCGGCGGTAAACGGCCGTGAACCCTCCCGGCGTTTTCTCCCGCTCCACATGGTACTTAAAATTAGTCTCTTCCAACGCCTGGGCCGCTATCTGAACCCAGGTCGTCACTTCGGCGGTCAGCGGCATCTCTCTCGTTCCCGGCTCAAAGGGCAGCAGCGTGTTCACCAAATCCTGCACGTTCTTGGGCAGCGCCATGCTGCTGCCCGCGCTCAACAGAAACACCTCTCGCCACCAGTCCGGCTGCTTTTTCAGTCTGGCGCACAACTGCTCCAGCCCATCCGACTGGCTCAACAAATACTGCGCCGCCAGATACTCCTGATACGTGCGGTGGGGAAAGGTAAAGACCCCTTCCCCCTTGTCCACCAGCAGCCCCGCCCGGTGCTGGATGTAGGTGATGATTTCTTCCGCCTTGCTGCCGCTGTCAAACTGGTTTACCAATGCCAGCTTCAAGGCATCGTGGCGGATTTCCACCGTGGGGCCATCCGCGCCAGCCGCCTTGCCCTGCCGTCCCTGCTGTTCATGCCCCGTAAAGGCCAACTGCGCCAGCACATCCCGTACTTCCTGCGTGGGGATGCCGGCCAGCCACAAGATAGCATCCTCCGGCACGTCGTCGCCTTGCCGGCCGTCCAGTTGGATGCGGTTCTCCCACCGAGCCAGCAGCAGACTGACCATCTGCCGGTACAGGTCGGCGCGGTTGTTGGGCAGCATGGTCTCCGGCCCGCTGCTGTCTACCTGGGCAATCAGCGTCAGCAGCAGCGGGGAGGCGGCCAACCGATTCAGATGGGGACGGGCGGCAATGGTGCGGGCCAGCCAATCTGCCCGCTGTTGGCTCTCCGCCTCATCCCAACCGCGCCGGGGTCGCATCACCCGCGTGTACCACGCCCGGCAAAATGCCTTTATCTGCTCCGGCCCAAAAGAGGCCAGCGTCACCACCGCAAACTGGTCGTCGGGCAGCCGCCAGGTCACTTTCGGCTGCGCTTTGCCCTCGGCCGCTTTGTCAAGGTAGGCGTAGGGGCGGCTGGTGACAACAACCTGGCACTTCTTCTCCGTGGCGGCAAAATCGGCGACGGCCCCTTTGAGAATGTCCCGGCGGGCTGTGGCCTGGCGAATCTCGTCCAGGCCGTCGAAAAAGACAATGCCCGCGTCGTTGATGAGCGCATGGCGCACGCCTTCGTAGCTGTCGGCGCAGCCCCAACTGTTTAGCAGGAAAGCCAGATAGTCCCATACATCGCCGGCCGTGCCGGAACGCCCCTCGCTCGCCAACCAGTCGGCAAAGCGGCGCAAGACGATGCGCACCGGCAGCGGTGTTTTAGCCGCCGTCCAGCCGGACAACCCGGCCTCCTTCTCGCCAAGCCGCTGCCGGGCCAGTTGGGTGGTGATGTGGTTAACCAACGTGCTTTTGCCGCCACCTGGCTCACCCAAGATGACCAACCGGGGGACGCCGGCCACGGCCTCCACGGCCGTGATGGGCAGCCTTTTTTTCTCCTGGTAGTCCATCTCCCGCTTGTGTTCTTCTGGTTCACGGCGGCGGGGCAGCAAGGGGACTACCACGTCGGCCACCGTCTCAGCGGCCGTGCGGCTGACGCCGTCCAGGTAGAGCGTGGTGAAGACGCTGGCGATGGTCAGGGCTTCGCTGGTAGCTTGACTGGCGGCCAGCACCGTCAGGTCCAGGCCACTGCATTGGGTCACCAGGGTGTCCAGATAGTGCTTTTCCCAATGGTCGGGGAAGCGAGATGGCGCGGCCGCTGGCGGAGCCAACTGGTACACATTCTGCACGCCGCTGACGACGTTGGTGGCGGTGATGGTGTCGGCCGAAATACCGACGATGTCTTTCAGGGCGATTTGCTCCAGCAGTTCCACCATGCGGGCCAGCATGGCCTTGGTCTCGGCCAACAGTTGGGTTTGCTGCAAAAGCTGGTTGGCCTGGATGATGCCTTGCAGGGCGGTCTCGTGGGTCGCCCGCGTGAGGAACGCGCCTTCAAATTCTTGCAGGGCGGCGTCAAAGTCCAACGCCGGGAAGCGGTCCGGTTGATACCCGGCGCTGGCGGCCATGAATTGGAGCGCACGGCCGTTTAAGCGCCGACCATCTAACAGGAGGACAACCTGCCCGGCCACCTGCTCGTCGGCAAAGAAGTGGGGGAAAACAACGTCCCACAGTTCGGCGTAGGCCGGGGCGTCGGCTTTGGCCCGGCGCATGAAGGCGGCAATCCCGGCGTCCAGGCAGCGACGCACGGCCGTGTCCGTTTCATCGCCGCGCCAGGTTGTTTGCAGCCAGGCGGGGATGGCCGCCAGGACGTGGGCGCTGAGTTCGGCGGCCAGGTTGCTGAGGTAGTCTCCGAGCAGGGGTGTCAGTGGCGTCACGGTTGTTTTCTCCAGGAATGTTTAGCGCATGAAAACGGGCCAATTGCAAAATTTTTGCGGATCGCGCTATCGCGCGAAGAGGGCGGGACCCCCTACCGGTCGCCCGCCAAGAACAGAGGTCAGTGACCTTGATGAGATGGGGAAAAACGCACCACCACCACCCGAAACCCGAAGTCGCCGACGCGGCCGTCAGGCAGGAAGTAGCGGTAGGCCGCGCGCGCGTAGTCCTGGCCGAGACGCCACGAACCGCCGCGCAGCACGCGGGAGTTGCCTCCCGCTGCCATGTTTTCACGGCCGTCACCTGCCTTATAGGGATACGACTCGTACACACTGCGCGTCCACTCCCACACATTGCCGCTCATATCCAACACCCCATACGGACTGGCTCCTTCAGGGAAGATGCCTACCGGCGTCGTCGAGCCTAGACCTAATTCGCCCGTATTACAGCGCAGCCGGTCAAAGGTATCCCCCCACGGATATTCTCGCGCATCTTTGTCTCCCCGCGCCGCCTTCTCCCACTCCGCTTCACTGGGCAGGGTGATGGATTTGCCCGTGACCTGGCTCAACCAGGCGCAGTAGGCAACGGCGTCATGCCAATCTACATTGACGACGGGATGGCTTTCTAAGCCTTTGGGGATACGGCCGTCCGACCAATGCTGTGGCGCAGGCCGGCCGGTAGCCGCCACAAACAACTGATATTGGGCATTGGTAATGGGCACACGGGCAATGGCATAAGTCGGTAAGTTGACACGATGAACAGGCGCATCACTTTTCCGTTTGCTTCCCATCGTAAACTCCCCGGCGGGAATTTCCACCCACTCCGGTTCACCATAGGGCGGCGTCCAGAACCCCTGGCCGGTAAACCCACCCAATCGCCCCAGCGCCGTGGCCGCCGCAATTTTGCGCTGGACCAACTCCTGCTTCAATCTCTGCGCATCAAATTTCGGCCGTGCCGTTGGTTCAACTGGATGGATTTCTGCCCCGCGCCAGAACTTCTCCAAACGTGACTGCGGCTTAACTTGGGGTTTGGGTTCCGGTACAGACTGCCGCTTTTTGATTTCCGCATCAACATCCAGGCCAATATCAGCCTGCAATCGAGTACGTATCTCGCTTTCCAGGTCGCCACTCACCCGTGTATTGCCTACATCCCGTAAGCAATCGGCCGCTAAAACCAGGTTGTGGTATGGCTCTGGCTCCTCTTGTTGATTGGCAATGGCCTGTATGAGCGTGGTAGGGCGTTGCCGGCTGTTCAGGCTCAGGTGCCCTGCCTCCAGCAAAATCACCTCCCGCCACCACGCTTCGCCGCTGTGGGACAGCGTGTAGGCCACGTAATCATCCAATGCGGCCACGGCCAATGCCACCAGGTATTCCTGAAACGTCAGGTGGGAGAAGCTGTACACCCCATCCCCCCTCGCTACCAGCAGGCCGGTGCGCTCCTCTATCACCCGCAAAAAGCGGCGCGTCGCCTTGTCTGCCTGGCTGTCGTCGGTCACCAACGGCCGGAACAACTGGCGCAGCAGCGTTTGCAGGGCGTCGGCCTCTATCTCTTTCAGCCCCTGCTCGTGCATATGCAGGGCCACGCTTTGCAGCAGCAGGCGGCGGTCGGTGGCGTCAAACGGCCGGTCGGGCAGGATGGGCTGTTCCAACAGCACGCCCCGCGCCTCATCCCACTTGCCTAGCAGCACCTCCACCGCTTCGGCGTACAGTTCGGCGCGGCGGTCGGGCAGCTTCACCCGGTCACGATGCACCAGGGCAATCACCGTCAGCATCAGCGGGTTAATCGCCAGTTCCCGGATGCGCTCGTTGCCGCGTATGGCCGCCAGCAGTTGTGTCGTCTGCCGCTCGGCCTCGTGTTCGGCGCTTGGCCCCGGCCCCATCTGTCCAATCCACACCAGGCGGTGCCAGTAGCGCAAAAACTGTTCCACGTCGGCCAGGCTGAACTCCTGCACTGTCGTGGTAGTGTAGCCTTCCCCCAGCCGCGCCGCTCCCTCGTAGCCCACAATGCGGCTGGTAACGACGTAGCGACAGGCGGGATAGGCTTGCGTGAAACGCTCCACCAGCCGGGCCACGCGGCGGCGCAGGTCGGCGCCCGGCACTTCGTCCAGCCCATCCAGCAGAACCACGGCCTGCCCTTGCGCCAGGTAGGGGTCAAAGAAATTCAGGGGCACGTCTATGCGCTCGTTCGCCAGGTAGCGGCGCAGGAACTCCAGCAGCAGCCGCGGCCCTTCGGTGCTTTCTTCGCTGTGGTCTTTGAGAAACGCCCCAATCTGGCGCAGGGGGAGCAGGATGGGCAGGCAGCCACGTTCAGGCAGCCCCAACAGACGATGAATCGCCCCTTCTGAACTGTCCTGACTGCCGTCTGGCCCGGCTTTGTCACGGCCGTAAATCAAGGCCAGGTAACGCAGCAGGGTAGTCTTGCCGCTGCCGGGGTCGCCCAAGACCACCAGCCGCCGGTGGCCGGCCAGCGCTTCGTTGACGCTGACGGTGACCACTTCGGTGACTGTCTCGCGGGCCGCGAAATGGGCGCGGCGCCGTTCGCCGGGGGCCAGTTGCGCTTCCTGCGCCAGCCAGCGCTCCTCGGCGGAGACAGTGCGCTGCTGGGTGGCCCGCAAGGTGATGTAGATTTGCTCCAGTTCGATGTGAACCAGCCGGCCGCCGGAGCGGACACCCTGAAGCTGCAAGTAGCGGTTATGGGCGATGATGTGGGTCAGGTAGCGGTCTACGGCCGAGTCCCGATTCAAGGCCGGGGTATCGGCCGGTTGGTCGGCGTTGTTCATCACCAGGGTCGCGCCGGACTCTACAGTGACGACGACCTTCTGGCCGGGGATAATGTCGCCGCCAACGTCACCGCCAACATGGACACCGCGTTCACCGACGGCGATTGCGCCATCCCCCTGAGCGATGGCGCCGCTGCCGGTGAGAAACGCCTCGTAATAGGCAACGTTACCTAATTGGGTCAGTTCAGAACGCAGAAGTTGTCGAAATCGGTCGTGGGATTTTTCGGGCAAAGCGTTTTGGGCTGTTGGCAGAGCATTGAGGGCCGCGAGAATAGCGTCGAGTGTGTGGCGCAGTTCCGTGTTGACCACTGCCTGCTGCGATATCCAGGTACTCACGTCGGTTTCCGTGGGTGGCGTAGCCTGGTTTTTCCAGGCTTCTAGCTGGCTGGTAATGAGTTTTGCGCCTACGCCGGTGGCCGTACTGTAGAGGGTGACAAATACTGGCGCAAGCTGACCGGTGGTAACGGCCGTTTCCACCAACGGCCATAGGGACAGACCCGACACGGTGCCATAGACAAAATAAGGCAACTTTGCCTTGCTGTGCAGGCTTAACCAGTGATTGATTTGCTGCAATTTCTGGGCAGCCTGATCGCGCCAGATTTCCAGGTTGAAGTCCACTTTTCACCCCCGGTTTGTTGGTGTTTGCACTGTTGGGGAAATGATACCAGAAATAGACGTAGACTGGCAGATTTCGGCCCGACTTTATCAAAAGCGATCAACACGACGCAGATGGTTAACGGCCGTTACTCAGGTCATTGAAGTGGGTGGGCAACAATCCGCAATTTCCGCGCCAACGAGGTGGGCAACACGGCCGTCTCTGAGGTAACATACAGTCGTGCAGAAGAACCCGTACCCATGAAAACCGCCCACCACCCCGACACCCACCAGCCCCTCACGGCCACCGCCGACGCCCCACCCCAGGCCATTTGCCCCCACTGCGGCGGCCCTGTCACCCTGCGCTGCCGCCACCGCATGAACGGCACGGCCGTTTACTTCTGGCGACACATGGATAACCAAAGCCGGGCGTGCAGCAGCCGCACCCACGCCGCCCAACTCAAATCCACCCCCACCGCTTCGCCCGCCAGAGCCCGCCGCAGGCGGTAGGCCCCCATCAACCCACTCCCCATTCCACACTCATAGCCCCTCCGGCGAGGAGGTCGCCACCCCAACCCCACAAAAAAGAAAAAAAAGAAGGCCAGGCGGGTAACCGCCTGACCTTCTCTCTCTCACACCCTGCGCCTAAATCACGCCAAACATCACCTGCCGCGACTCGTTGATACGCCCCAGGTTGCCCGTCGCCTCCGCCAGGAAACCAGTCAGCTTGCGCTCCAACTCCAGCGACCGCTCCCAGAGCTTCTCCTTCGTCAACTGCCCGGCCGGACCGAGATGCACCTGCCGGGAGCAGATACGGCCGTTCACCCGCCGCCCTTTCTGCAATGCCGCCACCATCTTGCCCGGCTTCCGCCGGTCCTGCCGGTAGGTGATGGTGTAAATGCCATGCGGGAAGACCACTATCTTGCGCTGCGCCAGCTTCAACCAGCCTTCGCTCAGCGTCTCAAACCACTGCACCCGCATCTCGCCCCGCAGCCGGATGACCTCCCGCCCCATCAGGGACATCTCCGCGAAAGGCAGCAGGAAATCGTGGCGGTACTCCTGGTAAATCTTGACCAGCGAATCCCACTCCAGGTCGCCAACGGCCGCCGACACCTCCTCCCAGAGATGACCGGTCAGCCGCAGGGCCAAGATGAGCGCGCCACGGTACATCTGCTCCGGATACCAGCGTTCGCTGCTCATGCCCACCAGGGTGATGAGCAGGTCGCGGAAGAGGTCGGCCACCTCCGGCGGCGGTCCCTCTTCCCGGTTCAGCACCGCCCACTCCACCGGACGGGGGACCATGTCCCAGTCGTGCGCCTGCCGCAGCCGCCAGGACAGGTTGTCGTCGCCGGTCTCGTCGTCGGCGTCTATGCTGGTGATTGTGTCCACCAGGGTGTAGTCGCGGGCGACCAACGATTTCCAGCCGCCGTTCAGCCCGCGCACGTGGACCCAGCCGTAGTTCTTCAAGGCGGTACGGGCGCAGACGTAGGCGTAGGACAGCGGTTGGTCGCTGTTTTCCAGGAAGGCCAACAGCGCCGTCTGGGTCATGTCCGACCAGTGGGTGCGCCACTCAGGGCCGTTGAACCCATACTGCTGCCCCAACTCCCGCGCCAGCCCGCCAGCCCGCTGCCGCAACTCAGCCAGTTCTATCTCGCGCACCATCGGCCCGCCACCACCGCCGTCCACCGCCACAACGGGCAGGGAGGTTGTTTCCAATACATCTACCACTTGTGTCTGACGTGTTTCTAGATTAGAATGCGTATACATTTGGTTCGGCCCTCCTATGGCCGTAGACAATGAAGCCGGTTGAGCTGCTACTCAACCGGCTTCTCCCATTTCTCCGACCGGACACCCCGGCCAGACCAATAAACACCCACTACGCTCCCCGTCTCCCCCTCTCCCCGTCTCCCGCTCTCCCAGTCTCCCAGTCTCTCCATCTCCTCACGGGGTCGGCGACGAAAAATCATGCCCTTGCTCGCGCAAGACGCGCAGGGCCGTGCCCCAGGCATCGAGCGCCTGGTCGCTCTGGTGCGGTTCCCACTGCGGCTGAGGCGCCGCCTTCTTGGGACGCCGCTCACCCGGCACACGCCGTTGGTTGGGTTGGAGATAAATCGCTTTCTGTGGGTCTGGTTTGTTCATGAGTTCCTCCTCTGGAACGCAAGAGAGGCAGCCCGCGATGGACTGCCTCTCTTCCTATATATATGGGGTATGTTTAGATGGGTGGCCTGACGGCCGTTAACCTACAATGGTCACGCTTCGTCCGATGCAACCGGCGGGGTGGGGCGGTACGGCCGTTGCCACCAGGCGCGCCAGCCAGATTGCCTTATCGGCTCCTCGCCCAGGCAGACGGTGTAACTCAGGTGCAGCTTACCGCCGGGCAGGGGCAGCGTCAGGCTGACGCCGGCATCGCGGTGGTCGAGGACGAAGCAGTCGTTGACAGTCAGGCGAAAGGGGCCAAGGCTGGCCATCATGCTGTCTTCGTAAGGGCTGTGGTGTTCGTCATAATGGCGCGCCCAACGGCCGTAGATGAGGCGGGTGATGAGGCTGAAGATTCGTTCGTTTAGCATACAGGTCTCCTTTTGTTCAATGGGTTTATTATCGGACCGGCCCAATGCCAGCCCGTTCTCACCCACCTACAGCCGTAGGCTGTTTTGTCTGGGATGACCCGAACAAGCTGCAACAAAGAGAACGGATGCTTCGCATAGAGGTGCGTTGAGGAGACGCAGGTGTAGGATCCCGCAAAGATTGGGACTGGTCCCGTAAAGATTGGAACTCGTCCCGTAAAGATTGGGACTGAGATTAGCAATCTTCGCGAAAACCTGTGTTCTACCAGAGGTAGGCACAAACAGGACGGGGCAAACGCTTAGCCAGAGATTCGGGCATTCTGTAGGTCAGTTCCAATCTTTACGGGACTAAAATAGGCCTGTTCCAATCTTTGCGGGACAAAAATTCGGCTTTCCAGGTGTTTCCAGAGGTGCCAGTCCCAATCTTTACGGGACGAGTCCCAATCTTTACGGGATCCTACAGACAGCCACACCAGGGTGGGGGCGTCCCGGGTCGTTTAGCAGCGATGGTGGTGACGGCCGTTCTCCGGCTCTCCGGGCAGTGGCAGGCGACGACATCGCATCCTATAATCCTCGGTTATCAGAACCTAATACGAGCCGAGTGGCAGGTGAACCATGAGGGCGACAAAGCGCTGGTACCGGTGGGCAGCGGGACATAGATTTTTACGGGGATGGGATAACGGCCGTTATGGGGGCAGTAGACGGCCGTCATCCTACTACAACAAGGCAGACATTCATGGCTGACGAACGAGAACGGGCCGAATTACAACGTCATATCCAAGAAGCCGAGGAACGGGCAGCGGCCGGCGGCCATCGCTTAGCCCTGGCGGCGCGTCAGCCAACCAGGTCTTTTTGTCCGCGAAACGACCTGCACCCGCTGCGGCGAGAAAGCTCAGGCCGGCTACACAACGCTGCTGGTGGCTTTTGCCCGCGATTGTCCGGGGGTTGGGTGAAGGGTGAGGTGGTAAACGGCCGTTTACCGTTGTCCATTGGTTAGGCAGCCGACTGCCACCTGGCGGCGGCCAACAAGGAGAGCAGATCATGCGTAAACAGACAGAGACAAGGCGTGTCGCCCTGATAACAGGGGCGAATGGGGCCATCGGCCTGGCGATTGCCCGCCAGTTGGCCGCCCTGCCTGGATATGAACTGGTCCTGGTGGGCCGGAACGAGGCGCGTCTGGCGGCCGTCGCCGCGCTCTACCAACTCTGCCTCCGATATACTCGTGGGCACGATTGATTTTTCGCCAGCCATCGCTGTCAGCATCAGGCATGGTGACGGAGGTTGACGCCGATGAAGGACATACAACCAATCGGCCGTCATTTCATCAGCGACGGGAGTTCAACCGGATGCTGCAGGATATTCTGGCATGGGTCGGCGTCTACATTGAGGGTCAAGAGAAGGCCACTCCGGTGGAGCAATATGGCCAGATTCAAAAGAAGCAATAGCCAAGAGACGTGAAAAGGTGAAAAATGGCTCACATTTCCCGAAGAAAAAACATCCTGGGTTTCATTGGCATCCTGTTCGTCGGTCTGGCTGTTTGGGGCGGGTTGTGGGCAACTTACGCCCGGTCGCCTTTGCCGGAAGCGGTTGCCGCGTTACAGAGCGACGAGGTTATCGTCGTGACCGCTGGGCCCTGGTTGACGTTCACCCCGACGCAAACGGCCGTCGATACCGGCTTCATTTTCTACCCCGGCGGCCGGATTGATCCCCGCGCCTACGCCGGTTTGCTGCGAACCATCGCCGAAAATGGGTATCTGGTTGTCGTGCCGACCATGCCCATTAACATGGCGATATTTGACGTCAATGTCGCTGACGAAATCATCGCCGCCCACCCTGAAATTGAGCAATGGGTTATCGGGGGACACTCAGTTGGTGGTACGTCTGCCGCCTTATATGTCGCCGCCCATCCCGATCAAATGGACGGGTTAGCTATCTGGTCATCCTACCCGGCGGACAACAGCGACATTTCCAGCCTGGACATACCGGTGATTTTGCTTTATGGCGGTAATGAACTGGGTGTAACCGATGAAAGCGTGGGCGCCCGCAAACATCTGCTGCCGCCGGATGCGCTCTATGTCAGGATAGAGGGGGGCGACCATCACCAGTTCGGCGCTTATCAACTCGGCACTGAAGCTAACCTGGCGACTATAAGCCGCGAAGCCCAACACGCGCAAATTCTAGTGGCGATGCTTGAACTGCTAAACGCTGCCGCCCGAAGATAATGAATTTCTCTACGAAGGAAAACTCTCAACTATGTTTGTCCAGATTGTCATCGTCACATTCATCTTGCTTGAATTTTCGAATGTTCTAGCCTTGTATTTTGCGCCCAGCTCAAGATACGCCAATGCTGTTGGCGTTTTCACCGCCTGGGACAAGTCAGAACAGTACCCGGAAATCCATGAGTTTGTTAACTATCTGGTGAACTGGATCGCCGGGACAAAACTGATTTTCTTGTCACTATTGGCAATTATTGTTCTCTACGCCGATGCCGAACTGCAACGGCTCAGCCTGTGGGTGCTGGCCTTGACGACGGCTTCGTTCTACTGGCGCTTATTCCCGCTTATTCGTAACATGGGGCGGAACGGACAAGTCGAACCCCGGAATTATGCGACAACTTTAGGCGTTATGATTTTGGTGTTCATCGCTGCCTTTGTCAGCGCGGCGATTTTTTGAAGACTGCTGTGGCGAAGGATGACCCATTGCTTCGCGCAAAAGATTTCCTGGACCGTTTAGGGGATTGGGTCCCTACCCCTCAAAATGGTTCAATCCAGCTTTCTCACAAACCCTACCTCTGGTGGCGATTCTTACAACCCGGCCAAATCATCTAATTTTCAGACTTTGATTTTAGAGTCTCTACCTCTGGTGGTTAGTTTGAATTAAGCCTTTTCCAGTCTTGAAGCAAAACCCGTGCAGGAAACGGCCGTCGGTTGACATGCATCAGGACACCATTCCCCCGGTTGCCGGCTGCCAAACGGCTGTTGTGCCCCTGTCTCATGCTACAATTTGGGCAAGAAACCATAATCGGAGGCGGACTATGCTTGAATTCACCGGCCTTTGCCTGTGACCCCAAAGAGTACGAAGCGCTGCGGTAGACGGTCATCAAGCAGTATGGTTCGGTGTACGGACACCTGGCCCCGCCGGAAGCACAGCCGCCGCGCCCCCAGCGTCCGCCGCGTAAACGCCAAAGTCGTCATTGAAAACGGCCGTTAACTCCACCAGGGACAAATGACAAAAACGGCCGTTTTGTCCTGCCTGGCGCAGATGATGGCGAGTGACCAGGCGGGACGATACCTGGTCAGATGAAACAGGTCATATTTGGGGCGTTAGACTTTGCCAGGTTCGAAAGGCCGTTAAATCATACTAAAAGCGGGAAAAATGGAGTAACTTCAAGATAAAATTCAGAAAACGCCCCAGAATGCCGATTAAATGGGCTTTCCGAGCATTAACCCAAATTTCGCAGAAAGCTATCGTTTCAGTCGAGTAGCCTTGCCAGGCTAAATGTGGCATACGCCCTGGTTTTCACTGGCGAGATAGAACGCCCCAAATGTGACCACTTTCATGTGGCCTAGTGTCCGGGACCGTATTTGCGTTTCAGGTAGGAATAAAGGGTGGGGAGAACGGCCGTTGGCGTGCGTACCATTTTCCCCAACTACCAGTTGCACCAACCCACGTTCGCAGATACAACTGAACGGAATGGGGTAAAGTTCTTTCCAAAAGTGAGGTTTACCATGCAATTGCGCAAAACAACTCTAGTCCTTATTCTCCTGGCTTCTCTGACCCTGACAGCCCTGGCCGCCTGCGGACCACAGGCGACGGCGGCCGTCTCCGAGGCATATGTCACCACGCTGGCGGAGGAGAAGATGCAGGCCCTTAACGATGGCGATTACGCCACCTTTACCGCCGACTTCAGCGATGTGCTGGCAAACGCGATACCGGAGGATAGTTTTCAGGATTTGCGGGAGACAATTCTGGGGGCCAGCGGTCGGTTTGAGTCCGTCACCGGATTGCGCCTGGCCCAACGCCAAGACGCCAGGATACGTCAACTATGGTATCACCTGCAAATTCGAGGAGGAGGAGGTACTGCTAACCCTGGTATATGCCGTTGATGGCGAGCAAGTCGAAGGCATTTTCTTCAATGCGCCGAAGCTGAATCAGGCGATGCAAGCCCCTTAAACCCGCAGGCGGCAAGAACCCAACATGACCGATTTTCACCAAACACCCTCTCTTCTCACCGAACACATCCTCTGGCGTAATGGCTGTCCGCTACATTATTGGCTGGGCGGCCCGGCCCAGCCGTTGCTCGTCTTCATGCAGGGCCACTATGGACCACCGCATGTTCAACGCCCAGGTCGAAGCGTTTGTCTCTGAGTACCGCCTCCTGGTCTGGGACGCCCGCGGACACGGCCAGTCACAGCCCATCGGTGGTGGCTTCTCACTGGAGCAGTGCGCCCAGGACATGCTGGTCATCCTCGATGAGTTGGGCGTCTCCCAGGCCATTCTCTGCGGCCAATCATTGGGCGGCTACGTCGCTCAACACCTTTACCGGCGCGCGCCAGAAAGGGTGGCGGCGATGATCCTCATCGGCTCCACCCCCATCGCCAAAGCGTACAGCCGAATGGAAGTGTGGGCGCTGAAAGCCTCGCTGCCACTCTTCCGCCTCTGGCCTTACGACCATTTCACACAGACCATCTCCCGCAGCACGGCGCTGACGCCGGCCGTGCAGGCCTATGCCCTGCAGGCGGCGCGGCAAGTTCAGCCGGCCGACTTCGCTGCCATCTGGCAAGCAGTCACCCTGGCAGTGGATGAGAAGGGCGACCCAGGCTTGCGCATAGATGTGCCACTGCTCCTGCTACATGGCGAGTGGTTTTCTGACCTTCATGAATCCGGGAATCGTTAATGCCCTCATTGCATCGAACCACAATCGGTTGGGAAGAAACTAAACCCATCCCACGAGACAGGCAAAGTAAGATTATTTTTGAGTCAATGCGGGGTATAAGCAACGTCGTAATAAGCCAGCAGTGACACACCCAAAATGACCGGAAACAAAAGCAGCCCATACCCCACGCCAAAGGTAATGCCGCTGCGCCAGGCATAAGCCCCATGATCCCCCTTCTGTCCAAAAACAGGGAGCGTCCAACCGCCAATGCCGCCACCCAGCAGTCCACCCAAACCGGAAATAAAAAGGGCCAGCAAAACGCCGGTCGCCAGCCGGACCACCGGGTTGTCGTAAATAAACCAGTTGGGGGGGAACCTGATCAAACAAGAAGAAGCTGACGATATTCCCCATCATCAGCCCACCACCGTACGCCATGCTGGTGAACAGTAGTTGAACCGGATAGGGCTTTGTCACCATATCAGGAAACTGCATTTAAGGTTTTACCAATTCCATATCACCCATAAAAGCGTCCCGGTCGGCGTCTGGCCGAACAGCAGCGCCATCTCGCTAATTTGGGTTAAATCCACCCGGCAAAATCGCTCAACAACAGGCGCACCGTGGTCATGGGGGGCGCCCGGTGAACAGCCCATCCACGAAAATGTCGTCTTCTTGCATGCTTCCCGGCGGGAAGGCCAACGCTGGTTCGTCTGGGCGGGTCTGGACGACGCCGTAGCCCCAGTGCGGTCGGTTAGCTGTACCGCGAAGCTTTAGGTTTGCCGGGTTGGTTCAAGGAGATGAGGATCAACGGCCGTTCTCAAGCTCATCGTCGTAAAGCCACTCAAATCACCGGCGCCCTCCGGCAGCGCCAACGCAGAGCGCTGTCCGGCTGCTCCCAAGAGACCACCACCATCGCCGGGTTGCCTGGAATAGTCACATTGGCCCGTTTGCAAGGTTCACTGCCCGGCCGTACCGAGGGTGTAAAATAACCTTCCTCGCAGAAGAAAGTCGTCAGCCCTCAGCGGTGACCGCGCCGCCAGCCAGATTGGTTGCCAGTTCCGCTTCGCCGGCCGGAACCAGCAGCGGCAAGCGGTTGGCCGCCGCCGCCAGGGCATCACCCGCGCCGGCTGCTCGAACAAAGAGTTGGGCGTCAGCGCCGTCGGGTTTATGTTCAGGCGGGCCATCGCCTCATCCACGGCCTGGAGATCGTCGCTAAAGAGAGTGGTCAGGAAAGTGAGGGCCATATCGGTAAGGAATTGGCGTTGATCCTCCCTGACAGCAGTTCGGTGCACTCCGGGCGGTCGGGGATCTGATCATGTCGCGGTCAAGAATTTCGTTAAAGCGTTGTGGTTGGCCTGCTCCAACCAGACCGACAAGGCCCACTCCTTCTGGCTAGGGTCTAACCGCGCCCCTTCAAAAAGCTGCCCATCCTGACCGACCACATCCCCATCGCAGGCTGGCAGAATCACCACCTGGGGCACAAGCGAACCAGTGGGCTTGGTGAAGACGGCGCTGGGGCCAGCAGCAGCAGCCCGTGAACCGGCCCATAGCCAAATGTTTCTGGGGCATCTGGCAAGGCCAGACCCTGGCTGTTGGTCAGCCAACTGGCGGCCCTCGCCGCCTCGTGAATGGCCGAAGAAGGCTAGTCGGCTCATATCGGCGCGGCCGTTTAGCGCCACGCCAAATCGTTCTGGCCGCCGGCCGCTGCTTCAGCCAGCGCATCCAGGTGCAGTGCGGCCAGTTGGGACAGCCGTTCGCCGGGTATACCTTCGCCAAAACCGAAGGTGTTCTCGGCATTGAAGTTAGGCGCCACGGCCACATAGCCCGCAGCCGCCAGCGCTTCCGCCAGATAAGCAAAGCCCTGATAATTGGGTTTGCTCTACCCTCCGGATCACAGGGCCAGCGATCCACGCCGCCTTGCTCTTCCGGGCAGCCGGATGCGCGCGGAAGATGACCACGACCGATAGGCCAGCGTCACCCACCGGGACGGCGATGACGCCATTCAGGCGTACCGGCATATTGTGAAAGCGGCTGTCTTCGGGAAAGTTGGATTGCACGATGGTGGTTTCACCCAGGTTGTATTCAACGGCGTTGGCGCTGAGCTGCCATATCGCCTGTTTGTGGTTCCGGGTGGGTCCTGCCAGCGGGGTGGCGGTGGGAACGGCCGATTTTCGGGCGGGAGAGCGGCGCAAGCAGTCAGGATGAAAAATATAAAGGCGGGAGGAGTATGGATTTTTCGATGAATTAGCTCGAGGTTTGTATCCGCCGTGGATAGGTAGAAGAGTGGATTAGTAGCTCCCGATGAAAATAGCTATGAGCACAAGGCTCAGGCAGACGGATGCCAGGATCAGGCCCGTTTTCCGGGATTGGTATCGGTATGTTTTCCCCAACTATAGCCGGTGCCAAAGATGGACGATAACCGATATGAAATTGGAGATTTGGATAGCCAGGGCGGTATTTTACGGGCAGCAGCGAGGGGCATGAGGGATGGCAGAACCACAATGACGGATACCAGCACCGGGCAATGGCGCCAACCACATCTGCGCGCTGCAAGCCCTACTTCTTGGGGTTCCGCCTGGCGCAAATGAGCGAGAATATCGTCACTCAAGTTGGTATCTCTGCTTCTCATTGGTGATTGGCTCCAGAATAAAAACTCGCTCATCGGCTATGGCGTCAACGGCCGTTTCTTCTTTATCGGCCGCGCAAAGTATTGCAGCAGGCGATGCCGTTCGCCACGCTGAAAAGTTCGGTCAGGGCATACATGACACCATCAATAGTCCCCCAAATGGCAACGGCGCCCAGGATGGCAAAAAATAATTCTGTGCTATAGCCCGTTGAAAAGGATGTACTAATGACGCCGTTGTACATCAGAATGCTGTAGGAAAGTGTAAAGAGCAGTGCAACAGAATGCTAAAGAAGGTTGCTGAAAGGCATCAATGGGGTCCAGATAATTGCCCACAATAACTTTAACCAGTAAACCTTCTTTAGGGGCGCTCCGTCTGCGATGTTGGGAGGGTCTTCTTGTTGACACTGATTTGTTCGTTGGGTTTGATGGCTGGTAAGCATAACCAACCATCAAACGCAATGCGATTTTTACGGTATTCTGTTGGCAACCACTGCACCTGGTTGCCAGCCGTGCGGATTTCAGAGTGTTACCGTCGATGTGCGGAAAGTGGCCGCTGAGGGCAGGGCACTGTTCAAGAAATCGAATTCCTGTTCCACCATGCCGGAGGTGGTTCCGAACAGAGTATTTGGGTCCCAGCGGGCAAACCAATGGTGATATTACTGCCATTGGCCTGTGAGGATGTGGAGTAGGTATTGCAGCCGCTGCTTTGCCGATCAAAACCGCCGCTGGCCCCAAACTCCATTGTCAGGCTTGTGCCAAGCAGCGGCGTGACAAGACCACCACGGCCGTTATTGAAATTCGCCACCCACCTCCCAACGAGTTCCGACCAGGGATCAGGCGCCGCCCCGCTCACGTTGACGGTTACCTGACGGAAGATCACGGCCCGATCGCGCTGCAAAACGCGCATCTCATACGTCGTGGTGACGGTGGGGCAGACTTGCTCCTGCCTGACCGGTGCGCGGGAAGTCTCGAACTGCTCGCCCAGTGGATAAGCCCCACGGCCTGGATGTTCTGCACCGACCAGCGCAGCGTGGTGCATCCACCCTGATTGATATTGGTGCGATCAGCGCCGAACGAGATTTCTGGCGTGTGTGTTGGTTGGCGCCGGCACAGGGGAGGGCGCGTTGGCGCGGCGGTGGAACCACAATTACCGGCGGCGCCACCTCAATGACAGGTACGTTTTCCGCATTGGTGGCGATGACGAAGTCGGCCGAGGCCCAGCCAACGCCGCCCGGCGCAGACGGCACGGCCGCCGCCCACCAGCGGGTTATCGGCGCTGCGGCCCACAATTTCACCTTCATCACCATCCCGCGCAAACCCGATGACCGGGAAGTTGACGCCAGGACCAGAACGAATGTTAAGCCCTTTGGGGTGAATTGACGCGGCCAGTGGGAGCGGCCGGTTCAGTTCCAGTAGGAACCAGCTCTTCGAGTTCGCGGATCATGATCAAGGCCATTGGTCATCGGCCGTGCGCATTTGCATATTGCCCTGGATGGTGTAGGTGACGGCGCCATCAGGGCGGCCAGAAATTCGCTTTCCTGCTCCATGATGCCCGGTTCCTCGCAGAAGCGCATAGTTGAGCCTGGCATCCAATTTCTATGGAACCATCACTGACCGTAAAGCTGGCGAAGTATCGGTTACAACCGGCGTTACCGCTGAGGTCGCCTTCCACGCCAAAGTAGGTCAGAAATTCTGTGCCAGTGATGAGGCCGACGACAGCATCTCGCCAATTATTGTAGTTCACCACTTCCCAGGCTGTGCCGGTCAGACGGTGGATTGGAGCGCAAAGATGGCGACCTGACCGCCAGAAAGCGGAAAGCGTATTCGCTGATGGTGAAGCTGTCGGTTTGAGTCAACGCTGCCATAAAGGCTGTGGCCTGGGTCATCACCGCTTCTTCGCAGGCCATCATGGTGGATGCGCCGGGCTGGCTGAAAGTGGCTGCTGCCATCCTGGGTATAGCCGGTGTTGAACTGGTTGCCATCCGTGCCGGAGACAGTGCCATCTGTACCGGAACTGGAGGGTAACGGCCGTCCCGGAAATAGGCATCTCGCCATTTAAGGCACTCAACACCCAACCGGTACCGCCGGAGATCTGCCGGCTACCATTCCGGACGAAGCGACGACCGCCGCCGGAGCAGCGGCGTCGGCTGTGCCGGCCACAAAAGTGGCTCACAACCTGGTCGCCCGCTTGCAGGTTCAACTGATTGCAGAGGCGGTAAAGCTGGTAGCAGAATCAAGGGCTGCCATATAGGCTGTTGCCTGATTCATGATCGGGTCTTCACAGGCCATCATGGTCGTCGCCGCAGCCGACAGGTCGATTGTCAGATTGGCGCCGTCCTGTGTAAGTGGCGCTGAACCGGTTACAACCGTCTGTACCAAAGGCCGTGCCATCTGTGCCAAACTGGAGGGTAACAACACTGTTTTGCTACCGGCAGGCTGTCATTTAAGGAACTCAATATCCAGTTTGTTCCGGCCAGGTCTATGCTGGCTTCTGGTCCGGCCGTCTGCTGGCACGCCACCAGTAGAAACAAGGTGATTGCCAGCAATGTGATTCTTATCGTTTTTTTTCATGCAAGTCTTCTCCTCTGAATATAAAATAGTTGGTAAACTTGACAATTTAGTCATGCGCCATCATATCAATAGCGACGGTAATTGCCAAAATTACAATATCATTTTGCCTCGGTTCAATCTGAACGCCATATGTCGGCTATCCGGAACCATTTTCTGGAGACTTCGGCGATCTTGTTCCCGCCCTCGCCAATGGTGTATTCGAGGCTCAGGATATTTACCCTGCACGTTTGGATCCGGACCGTCACCAATTTTCACCACCCAACGATGACGCAGGGGCGATCAGCGCTTTCTGACGGTATTGGGCGGCTCGCCATTCGGCCCCTCAATCGTCATCATGTCTCTGACCCGCAGTAACTTCCCTGAATTTTGCACAAAGTCTGCCCTTGCATATCTTCAAAGAAGAGCGTGTCGCGCACGCGCATTTTGCCATCTACCTTGGAAAGCACGCTGACCGTTCTCATCCTCAATCCAGAAATCATCGCCAAAGGCAACCAATTTCTACCGCATTCTGTAGGTGTTGTTCTCGTCGTCCTTTATCTGGCATGGTTTTGCCTCCACTCTCTATAAAGTTAGCCCACAGTAGGTATCAGATTGAAGATTGATCCCTACCGGGTCATTGGCTAATATTTGGATGACAAGCACGGCGTTACCCGCCGAAATCTTCCATCAACCGTGCTTCCTGCTCATTCGTCAAATTAGATTGAATCAACTCAGCCGAAACGCCCTGGAATGCGCTTCCGTCACACGGTCTTGCACAGCGCCGCTAGCCATCAAAAGAGCGCCGACGTGCCTTCCGTCACCTGATCGCGCACTTCCTTGATGAATCTGTCGTTGATACCGTAGTCGGCAACCTTGCCCGTCAACGCCGGTCGCTGCTATAGGCCAAGCCAAAAACGGCACAAAGAAGATGAGACCAAAGAGCATCCCCCCAAAATGCGCCAGAGAGGGCAGCCTGGCCGGTCATGCTGCCGTAGTTGTGAGTTTTGGGTTTTCTTGCCCTTTGCCCACGGCTTTGACCATCGTTGATCTGGATCAAATGCTGCTTCGACAGTTCAACAAGCTTATTGAGCGCATCTTACGCCCCCCATGGGGTCATCAAATTTCCAAACGGTTAATGTGGAGCTCTGACCGAAAAAGGTCAAGTATCTAAAAGGTTAACATAAATCTGAGAATTGAGATAAAATAAGGGTAAATCATACCAGGAGTCCTCTATATGTTTCCGGGAAAGAACCCAACCAGCAATCCAGCCTTTTTGACACCTTGTGGCTCCCCAAGATGAAAAGGACAGCTTGTTGACCTCTTGAAGGACACCTTCCGCCAGGAAGTCTTTGGTCATCCCGAACATTGTTTGCGCCCCTGTTCAGCGACATCGAATCGCGTCCAACGCGCCCATCAATGTCATCCATAGGCGGCGAGATTCTGAAGGCTGGCTTTGGCTGGACGGACGAAGAAGCTTGGACCATCTCGGCTTTGACCTGTTGACGCGCCATGCCCTGGGACTGATGAAGTGCGCGCCGAAGCGCCGACCATCCGTACCTTCTACAACTTGCGGCGACGGTGCGGAGCAATGCGCAGGAGAACGGCCAGAATCTGTATAGCGAGGTGTTCGCCCACATCACCGACGAACAAATCAGCAAGTTTGCGGTGAAAACGAACTGGCAGCGGATGGACAGCACGCAGTTGTTAAGCAACATCGCCCTGATGAACCGGTTGGAACTGGTGATAGCCACGCTGCAAAGGGGGTGAGCGGTCTGCCGAAAGCTTTCAGCAACAGCGGTGGGGCCAGCGCAAGAAGCTACTTGAGCCAACCGGCGCAGACTATCTGCTATCGCCTGAAAGCGGCCGATGCACGCCGCATCTGCAAGCCGTGGGGCAGTTGTTGCTGCAAGTGTGGATGCAATTGAGGCGCATGAAGCCGATGCGAGCCTGATTGCCATCGTAGCGCGGGTGATTCGGGAGCAATATCAGGTTGAAGGAAAACGTCATCACGCTGCTGGCCAAGCAGCGGCGATAAGCGGCGACAGCCTGCAATCGCCCCACGACCCAGAGGCGACCTATCGGCACAAGCACGAGCAGGGCTACAAAGGATATGTGTCGAGCGCGAGACGTGTGACCCGGACCAACGCGGTGCAGTTGATCACCAGCGTGCAAACGGCGCCCAACTGTGGATGATGGTCAACTGCTGGCCGACACCTGATTGACCTGGCGCAGCGGCAGGTGGTGATAGACCAGGCGACCGTGGATGGTACGGCTGCAACGGTCCCTGCAATGTGAAGCGGCAGGCCGGCAGCACTGCGTTCAAGGGCGCCCGACCCGATTCGTGGTGGGCAGACGGACGGACCAATCTTTCGAGATTGGTCAATCCTTCCGCATATCATTTATTTTCATTCCCAGCGGGTGTTAATCGCCTCAAGTGACCAATCATCCATGAACCAGCCGTTGTTGAACCCATCGAACGGTTACGGAAAGGCCGCCGAGGCGTACTGTTTGCGGTTGGCTGAGCGTAAATTCGTAACTTTGTGTTGACGACGACCACCGGCGGGGACCACCCGGTACCGCCGGTGTTGTAGACAACAATGCGGTATTCGGCCGCCAGGTTCCTGCTGAAGACTTCTTTTTGCCATCATAAACGATGACTGTGTCCGGGAAGAAACGAATGGTGAAGCGATAGGTTCGGGTTCACAGGCCACATCTGTAGATGGCAAAATTCGTCGGCGCGCCGCCCTTAAAGCTTTGATGGTTTTCTGACCGTCAAAGACGAATGGATGCTCGTTCTGGCGTGAATGAGACTGGCAAGAAGACGGACTTCGGGACGCAAGAGTTGCCGCCGCTGCCGGGGACCAGGTTATTCGGTCGCTATCAACAGCCAGGGCCATTCGTCCAGGCAACTACCATTCAGACACGCCTTCGAAGAAGTACCAGCCCGCTTCAAATGAAGGGTGGGCGGCTAGTTGGCGCTAGCGGATTTGGGTAGTTTGTCCTGGGCAGGGCTGGCAGCAACCGCCGTTTCTTCTCCCGACCAAACCGGGAATGATGTGCTTCCCACTGCAATCATTAGAATCGCTCAGGTTGTTGGCGGCGCTGATGTCGTCCACGCTCCGCCGGTTTTGGCGGCGGCGAGCCGGACAAAGTATCTACAGGCTTACTGGTGTAACTCCGAACCTTCAACCGGAACGCCGTAGTCGCCGGAGCTGTCGTGGCCGCCGAAGCTGTCGTGGGTGGTACCGGGTTTGGCGTTGGGGCCGCTTCTGTCGCTTCCAGAGCGGGCGTTACGGTGACTGGCTACTTCCACCACGCGGGTCACTTCCGGAACTTCGACCGGAACTCCCACGGTAACTTCTGGGGCGACCCGCGTTACCTCGGTCGTCACCATGACCTTCGCTAACCACCCTCGCGAGTGACCTCGATAGTCTGTGGCTCCGACGCGCAGGCGACCAGGATCATCGCCAGAACGAGCAGCCCGATCAACAGGCCAATTGATTTCTTCCCGTCCGTATTACGTCTCCTTGTTTGCTGGTGATTGGTGAACTCGCCATTTTGAACAAATTCAGCGCATTAATAGTGATTTGTTGCGACAAGCACACAATCCCATTCCAGACGTCATTACCACCATCTTCTTCATTGCCTGCAGCCCACTTCCGGCCGTCCGGCAGTTGTTCCTGGCTGCTTCCGGTCTGTTAGCCGTCACAGTCTTGGGCCTGATTTATGCCACGACGCTCCAACGGAGACATCAACAATGGCAGCAGCCAGACTATTTGCTGGATACCGGAATTCAAGTGCCGGCTCAATCTTGGGGGACCGTCCACTACACCGGTTATCCGCTCACACAATTTTAGCGCATTGCTCACCCACCAACGGCCCGTTGCCCTGGGCGCACCGCCGGCCTGGCTGCCTCAGTGACCTCTCTGGTCTGGTCACTGCTGGCTTCTTTTTTTATCTGATCTTGTGCCGCGTTTTGCAGGGTAATTCGATTCTAGCCGGCTGACTGTGTTGGTTGTCGGTTTGGCGGAGACTTTTTGGCTGCAGTATCATCGCCGAAGTGTACAGCTTCAGCTTGCTGCTGGTGAGTCTGACCATCTTGATGAGTCTTCTGGCTGCGAGAGCAGTGGGAAGCGGGCGAGTGGTGGCGTTGGTACTTGTGTTGGGAACGGGGGTTGCCCACCACCGTATTCTGCTGTTTCTCCTCCCCTGGTACTGTTGCTGGTC